>JAUXBC010000051.1 GCA_030619615.1 Dehalococcoidia bacterium | reverse complement strand
TGTGCCGCGAGGGCGATGTCGGTGCCGTGGTGGCGCCCAACTTCTCCCTGGGGGCGGTTTTGATGATTCATCTGGCAAAATTGGCGGCCAGATATTTCGATTATGGCGAGGTTATCGAGAAGCATCACGAGGGAAAGGTCGATGCCCCTTCAGGGACCGCCCTTGCCACCGCGAGGGCGATGGTGGAGGCGCGGGGAAAGCCTTTTTATTATTCTGCGCCAGAGAAGGAAAGCCTCGCTGGCACCCGTGGCGGCCAGATCGAAGGGGTGGGGATACATAGCGTGCGCCTCCCCGGGTTTTTGGCTCATCAAGAGGTGATCCTTGGGGCACCGGGTCAGACGCTGACAATACGCCACGACTCGATTAGCCGTGAATCCTTCATGCCTGGGGTGATCATGGCAATCAAAAGGGTGGTCAGGGTTAAAGGACTAATTCATGGTTTGGAAACTTTGTTGGGCTTGTAGGAGGTGGTGATGAAAGGGCTCCATGTTGCCGTTGTTGGCGCCACGGGACTGGTGGGGCAGGAGTTTATCAAGGTTCTGGAGCAGCGGAATTTTCCCATGAGCTCGATCCGCCTTCTTGCCTCGGATCGCTCTGCGGGTAGGAAGCTCTTTGTAAATCATGAGGAGGTGGAGGTCAAGGAGACCACCTCTCAGTCCTTCGATCATGTGGACATCGCCCTTTTTTCCGCAGGCACTGAGATCAGCAATCACTTCTCCCCCATAGCGGCGCGCGCCGGGGTGGTGGTCATCGACAATAGCGCCGCCTTCAGGATGGACTCAGAGGTCCCGCTGGTGGTGCCTGAGGTCAATGCTGAGGACATAAAGGAGCACAAAGGGATCATTGCCAATCCAAACTGCTCCACCATTCAGATGGTGGTTGCCCTCTATCCCCTGCACCGGGTCAACCCCATCAAGCGGGTCATCGTGGACACCTACCAGGCGGTATCAGGCACCGGCGCTGCTGCCATGGAGGAATTGAGCGAGCAGGCGAGGCTGGTGCTGGAGGGGCGCAGCGTGGTCCCTCATGTCTACCCCCACCAGATCGCCTTCAATCTGCTCCCCGAGATCGACCTCTTCCTGGATAATGGCTATACGAAGGAGGAGTGGAAGATGGTTGAGGAGACGAGGAAGATCATGCACGCCGAGGAGATGGCCATCTCCGCCACCTGTGTGCGGGTCCCCGTTTTTATCGGTCACAGCGAGGCGATCCATATCGAGTTTAGCGAGCCGATGTCACCAGAGACGGCACGGCGCATCCTTGCCGAGGCACCCGGGGTCAAGGTGCTCGATGAACCCAATATAAGCCTCTATCCTCAAGCCTGGTCGGTGGCCGGTTCAGACGATGTCTTCGTGGGGCGCATCCGCCGTGACGCATCACATAGCTGTGGACTAGCGATGTGGGTGGTTGCCGATAACCTGAGAAAGGGAGCAGCCCTCAATGCCATTCAGATCGCTGAGACCATGATCGGGAGAGGCTGGATATAGGAGGCACCAGATGGAGCTAGGTCGACTATTCACCGCCATGGTAACCCCCTTCGATGAGGAAGGCGGGGTGGATTATGAGCAGGCAAAGAGGCTCTCCCTGGCTCTTCTCGACTCAGGTAGCGATGGATTGGTGGTTTCAGGAACCACTGGGGAGTCCCCTACGCTCACTAAGGAGGAGAAACTGCGTCTCTTCGCTGAGGTGAAGGCGGCGGTGGGCAACCGAGGAGCGGTGATGGCTGGCACCGGCAGCTATAGCACCGCTGAGAGCTTGGATCTGACCAAGGAGGCGGAGGGGATAGGTGTCGACGCCATCCTGCTCGTCGTTCCCTATTATAACAAGCCGCCCCAGGAGGGGCTCTTTGAGCACTTCAAGACCATCGCCCAGGGCACAAGCCTGCCCTGTATCCTCTATAATGTGCCCAGTAGAACGGTGACCAATCTCGCCGCCGAGACCGTGATCAGGCTGAGCGAGATCGATAACATCGTGGGCATAAAGGAGGCCAGCGGGAATCTGGATCAGATCGCCAAGATCATCGATGGCGCGGGCAAAGACTTCCTCCTCTATAGCGGCAATGACAGCGATACCCTGCCCATTTTAGCTTTAGGGGGCTATGGGGTGATCAGCGTTGCCTCCCATCTTGTCGGTGCCCAGATCAGGGGGATGATGGAGAAGTTCCTCGCCGGCAAGGCAAGCGAGGCTGCCGAGATCCACCGCAGCTTGCTCCCTCTAATTAACGCCCTCTTCATTGTCTCCAACCCCATCCCCGTCAAATATGCCGTGAACCATGTGGGCTTTCGGGTGGGCAAGCCTCGCCTGCCCCTCACCGAGCTCGATGTGAAGTCGGCGGCGCTGATAGAGGCGACGCTTAAGAACTATGGCATCGATCTACCTTTAGCGGCAAAGCCCTAATTCTTTTCGAACTTGATGCTGTATCTCGGCAATCCCATTGTGTCTGTCTCATGGCTGTGATTTTTGCAGGGCTTAGAGACATATAGAAATGGCGAAGATAGAATTTATTCCCGGGATCCAAATTCCAAATGTAAACTGGTGGGAGACGGAAAATAGCTGGTGCTCAAATTCCTACTTGGTGATGGAGGGGCACACCCTATACATCATAGATTCCGGGATTGGCTCCCTTCATCGCACCGAGCTCTTGAAAGCGATCACAAAGTTTCGGGATGCGCAAAGGGTCTATGTGCTCAACACCCACTGGCACCTCGATCACAATGGCAATGGCATGATCCTGGAGGAACTGGACCTTAGATTCCCCGAAGTTCACTATTGCATCCCTGAGGTGGCAAAGGGGGATATGCAGCGTTTCATGGAAAGCTCCGGTGCCTCTGTCGCTGTAGACATGGGGCCTGGGAGAGCGGAATGGCTCGGGGAGGCTGATAGGGAGGAATTCGATATTGGTGGCATACCTTTTTCAGGTTGGAGGGTGGGGGGAGCATATTTGTTGCCCACACCGGGACACTCGCCGGACTCCTTATCCATATACCTAAAGGGCGAAAAAGCGGTCTTCCCTGGCGACCTGTTGTGGTATGTGAATCCCAATCAGATGGAGGGCAGCATCGATTCATTGCTCCAAAGCATAGCCAAGCTCAAAGGCTTGGTGACGGTGGAGGGGATCGATTACCTGGGGGGAGGTCATTTCCTTCCCATAGAGGGCAAGCAAGAGATCATCGATTATATATCGGACTACGAGGAAAAGGAGAGGGTGCTCCTCTCTCGGCTGGAGGAGGTGGTTGCTGGCAAAGACATGCTGAGCGTGGACCACTGCCTGGAGAGGCTGAGGGAGAGCGACCACCCTGCGATAAAAGAAGCGCTGAGGATCAACTTCCCCTATTCTCCTAGCTACCTCCACAGGTTCACCCGCGTCTTCTTGCGGGAGAAGGGATGGCATGAGGCTGAGAAGGGGACCTGGAGGCTCAGTGGATAACTTCCCTCACCACGATGGTCTGCTCGCGGCGAGGGCCTACGGAGATGATGTCGGTGGGGCAGGCGAGAAGCTCCTCCAGCCTGCTCACATAGGAGCGAGCCGCCGCAGGCAAATCCTCAAAGCGACGAAGCGCGCTTATGTCGCTTTGCCAACCGGGAAGCTCCTCGTAGACCGGTTCGCACCTCGATAGAAGGCCAGAGTTTGAGGGGGGATTTTGCAGGGTATTCCCGTCCAGTTTGTAGCTGGTGCATATCTTGAGCGATGGCAAGGCATCGAGGATATCGAGGCGGGTGAGCGCAATCCCGGAGAAGCCATTGATTCGGGTGCTGAACCGACCGACCACAGCGTCGAACCAGCCACAGCGGCGTGGGCGTCCCGTGGTGGTGCCATACTCGTGGGCTCGCTCCCTGATAAGCTCCCCGGTCTCATCCAAGAGCTCCGTGGGCAGGGGGCCACTCCCCACCCTGGTAGTATAGGCCTTACACACACCAATGACCCTGTCGATTTTCACCGGGCTCAGCCCCAGCCCGGAGCAAGCGCCCCCTGCCATGGAGGAGGTGGAGGTAACATAGGGGTAGGTGCCAAAGTCGATGTCCAGCATTGTCCCCTGCGCCCCTTCTAGCAAGATTACTTCCCCCTTTTCCAGTGCTTGCTCCACCATCAAATCGGTTTCCCTGATGAAGGGGGCAAGGAGTTGCCCATAGTGGCAGTAATTATCATAGATTTCCTCCAAAGATAGAGGCTGCACCTCGTAGACCCTGGTCAGGATGCGGTTCTTAAGGTCCAGGACAAAGCGAAGCCTCTCGTAAAAGGCCTCCTTCTCCAGGAGATCTGCGGTGCGAATTCCCAGCCGAGCTGCCTTATCCATATAGCAGGGACCTATCCCCTTCCTCGTCGTCCCTAAAGCGCCACCACCCCGCGATTCCTCCTCCAGGCCATCGAGAAGGGTGTGATAGGGCATGATCAGATGAGCACGGTCGCTAATAAAGAGCCTATCCACCTCCACGCCGCGCTTTTTGAGCTCATCGATTTCCTCAAGGAGCACCGCAGGGTCGATGACCACGCCATTGGCGACAATGCAGGTAACCTCAGGGTGGAATATACCCGAGGGGACGAGATGCATCCTGAACTCACCACAGGGGTTAAGTACGGTGTGGCCGGCGTTGTTTCCCCCGGAGAAACGCACCACCATGTTCGCCTTCTCCGCAAGCAGGTCAACGATCTTCCCCTTGCCCTCGTCTCCCCATTGAGCGCCAATAACGGCGATTGCTGGCATCCGATCCTCCTGTTGCAAAAGCTAATAAGTTCTGCTATTTTTCCCCCAGCTTCAAAGTATACCAGATGGGGCGCTATTTGATAAGGGGGGAAATTAATATTGACAAGCTTGACGAAAGATGATAACTTTATCTAGTTACTTTAGAAAGTAGCTACTTTTTTAAGATAATAGCGACTATCTGAAAAAGGAACCCAGTCCGAAAAAGCCCGAGTGGCGCAATGGTAGCGCAACCGACTTGTAATCGGTAGGGTAGCGGTTCGAATCCGCTCTCGGGCTGCGTGAGGCGGATGCGAGAAGGGCTGTGATAGCGATGAAACGCTTCGCCCACATGGGCGATGAAAAAAGGCGGGGTGGGTGAGTGGCTAATACCAGCAGACTGTAAATCTGCCGCCTGAACGGGCTACGTAGGTTCGAATCCTACCCCCGCCACCGGAATCAGTACGAAAAATGCCCACATAGCTCAGTGGTAGAGCACGTTCTTGGTAAGAACGGGGTCACCAGTTCGAATCTGGTTGTGGGCTCAATAGAGGAGGGAAAATGGCAAAGAAGATGTTTGAAAGAAAGAAGCCCCATTGCAATGTGGGCACCATCGGGCACGTGGACCACGGCAAGACCACACTGACATCGGCGATGACTTTGGTGCTTTCCAAAGTGGGCCCCACCCAGTTTCGACACTTCGACTCCATCGATAACGCCCCTGAGGAGAAGGCGCGGGGACTCACTATCGCCATCGCCCATATCGAGTATGAGACGGAGAAGCGCCACTATGCCCACATCGATTGCCCCGGTCATGCCGACTATATCAAGAATATGATCACCGGGGCGGCGCAGATGGATGGTGCCATACTGGTGGTGAGCGCCCCCGATGGCCCCATGCCTCAGACAAGGGAGCACCTCCTGCTGGCGCGCCAGGTAGAGGTGCCCTCTGTCCTGGTTTGCCTTAATAAGGTGGATGCCATGGAGGACGAGGAGCTACTGGAGCTGGTGGACATAGAGATGAGGGAGCTGCTCACCAAGTATGGATTCCCCGGGGAGGAGACCCCCATCGTGCGGGTGAGCGCTCTCAAGGCCTTGGAGTGCGGCTGCGGAAAGACGGATTGCCAGTGGTGCGCTGGCGTATGGCAGCTCCTTGATGCTATCGACAATTACATCCCAACCCCGGAGCGCGCTAAGGACAAGCCCTTCTTGATGCCCGTCGAGGACGTCTTCAGCATTAAGGGGCGAGG
>JAUXBC010000049.1 GCA_030619615.1 Dehalococcoidia bacterium | reverse complement strand
CATCGCCCAATAAAACCCGCTTGTAGACGAGAAGAGACTCACCACCGAATTAGCGAAGTTGGGGTCTTGGCCTGGCGGGCTGGCGAAGAAGCCAGCTATCACCCCGGGGAAGATCAGCAGCGCCATGGCGAAGATCACCGGGATCATCCCCGCCGAGTTTACGCGCATCGGGATGTGGGTAGCACCAGACTGCCGATACATCCGCCCCCCGCGAAATAGGCTCCTCGCATACTGCACCGGGATGCGGCGATGAGCCTCGGTGAAGATGACGATGATGACCACAATGGCGAGAGCCAAAAGGATGAAAGAGACTAGCCCCATCATGTCCCCCTTAGCTAGATAGCCTCGACCGATCAACTCGGGCAGGGTGCAGACGATGCCGCCAAAGATTATCAGGGAGATGCCGTTGCCGATGCCATATTCGGTGATCAGCTCCCCTAGCCAGACGAGGAACATGGTCCCTGCGGCCATCGCTATCACCATGGCAGCGGTGGGCAAGAGTGCCTCCCCGGAGAGACCAATGCCGCCAATAATGCCCTCCCTTTGCAGGATGATTAGCTGCCCATAACCCTGAAGGGCTGCTAAGGGAACGGTTAGCCAGTGAGTATACTGATTGATTCTAGCCCTCCCCGCCTCCCCCTCTCTAGCTATTGCCTGAAGGCGAGGGATCACCGGCACCAGTAGCTGCATGATGATCACCGCGGTGATATAGGGGTAGACCCCCATGGCGGCGATGCTCATATACCTCATCGCCCCACCGCTGAAGAGGTCAAGCATGCCCAGCAGTGGTCCGATGCCCTGCCCCTGTTCCAGAAGCCGGTGCAAGGCATCGATATCCACACCAGGTAAAGGGATATGGGCAATGAAGCGGAAGACCACCAAGAGACCCAAGGTGAGAAGGATCTTCCTCCTCAGGTCAGCCTGACTAAAGGCGTCGATCATCGCCTGAATCAGCCTTGGCCTAGTCCCCGCTCGATGCAATCTCCTCTGCCCTCCCTCCTGCCAACTCGATCTTCCTCTTTGCCGCCTCGGAGAACCTGTTGGCCTTCACAACGAGCGGTTTTTGAACCTCACCATCGCCCAGGATCTTTATCGGCTTCTTCAGTGACTTGACCAGCCTTTCCTCCAACAACCGATGAGGGGTTACCTCGCTCTCAGGCTCAAAACGATTAAGCTGTTCTACCTTGACAATGGCGTATTCTATCCTGAAGATATTGGTGAACCCCCTCTTCTCGGGCAGACGCTTGATCAAGGGGTTTTGACCGCCCTCAAAGCCGGAGCGAACCTTGTATCCCTTGCGGGCCTTCTGCCCCTTGGTGCCCTTTCCTGCGGTCTTTCCATGACCACTGCCGAAGCCCCGCCCCAACCTTTTCCTCTTGCGCTTTGCCCCCGGAGGTGGCGCTAATTCATTCTGCCTCACTGCCCTCCTCCACCCTGACCAGGTGTCTTACCTTAAAAACCATGCCCCGAATCGATGGTGTGTCATCGTGCTCGATGGTCTGGTTCAAGCGACGAAACCCCAAGGCCCTAAGCGTCCTCCTCTGATCCCTGGAGTAGCCTATGCCACTCTTTGTCCAGGTGACCCTAAGCTTAGTCACTGGATGCCCCCCCGCTGTCCCTCAAGGGCTTCCCTTTTCGCTTCGCCACTTCCTCTTCGGGATCCCGCAACCGACTTAGCGCCAGTATCGTCGCCCTCACTACGTTCATCGGGTTAGAACTACCCAGGGACTTGGTGAGAATGTCGGTGATGCCCACGGCCTGGAGAACGGCACGCACCCCGCCGCCGGCGATGATACCCGTTCCCGGAGATGCTGGCTTGAGGAGAACCCTGGCCGCTCCAAACTTGGTCACTACGGCATAGGGGATGGTACCATCCTTCATGGGCACCTTTACCAGTTGCTTCCGCGCAATGGCACCCCCCTTCCGAATCGCCTCCGGTATCTCCTTGGCCTTCCCCAATCCAGCACCGACATGGCCATTACCATCGCCAACAACAACCAAAGCGGTGAAGCTAAAGCGCCTCCCTCCCTTCACCACCTTGGCTACTCGCGTTATATGAACCAGTTTCTCCGTTAGCGCCAATTCAGCGGTATCGATCTTCTCCATCAAAAAAGCAAGCCTACCTCTCTAGCAGCCCCGGCCAAGGCTTTCACTCGACCGTGATATTTGTATCCGCCGCGGTCAAAAACCACCTTGGTGATCCCCTTCTCCATCGCTCGCTCCGCCACCAGTGTGCCCACAAGTGTCGCCGCCTCAACCTTCCTCCTCCCATCCGCCTCGGAGCTTATCCTCCGCTCCAGGGTCGATGCCGAAGCGATGGTATGACCAAGGTTATCATCGATCACCTGAGCATAGGTATGATTCAGGCTGCGAAAAACGCAGAGGCGAGGTCTTGCCGGGGTGCCCGAGACCCTCCTTCTCACCCGGGCATGCCTTCTTTTTCTCGCTGCTCTAGCATCCTTTGCCATTATCTCTTCCTTGCACCAACCTTCCCCGATTTGCCAGGCTTGAGGCGAACCCGCTCCCCGGCGTATCTTATCCCTTTCCCTTTATAGTGATCGGGTGGTTTCAGCGCGCGAATTTTCGCCGCTACATCGCCCACCAACTCCTTATCGATCCCCTGAACGCTGACCCGGCTTGCCCCCGCCAGCACAACCGATACCCCTGGAGGGGGATCGATCTCCACAGGATGGGAGTAGCCCAACTGGAGCACCACCTTCTCACCAACCTTTTGCGCCCGATAGCCGACACCAACGATCTCCAGGTCCTTTTGAAAACCTTTGCTCACCCCCTCCACCATGTTGGCGAGGAGACTCCTCGTTAACCCATGAAGGGAGCGGTGAAGGCGATTATCGCTAGGTCGAGAAACCGTTATATTGCCATTGTCCAAGGAGATGGAGATCGCCGGATTGAAGGAGCGGGAAAGCTCCCCCTTGGGACCCTTCACCGTCACCTCGCTTCCCTTGATCATCACCTCAACCCCTTGAGGCAATGGGATGGGCTCTCTTCCTATTCGGGACATCGCTCCTTCCTTACCATATGTAGCAAAGAAGCTCGCCGCCTACCTTTTGGCGCCACGCCTGGTGCCCGGTCATCACCCCTTTGGAGGTGGAGACGATGGCAATGCCAAGACCACCATAGACGCGGGGGATCTCCGCCCTCTGAACGTATATTCTAAGCCCTGGCTTGGAGACCCGCTTAAGCCCGGTGAGCACGGGCTCCTTCTTTTCTGCATATTTGAGGTATATCTTGATTACCCGCTGTGGTTTGCCCTTCAAGACCTCGTAATCGCTGATAAAGCCCTCTTCCTTGAGGATCTTGGCGATGGCGAGCTTCATCCTCGAGGCAGGCACCAGTACAAAGTCGTGCCTAGCAAGGATGGCATTCCTTATTCTGGTCAGCATATCGGCAATGGGGTCGGTGACCATTTTTCGTCCTTTTCGGTTGTCTCTGCTAAGAGAACCGTATTATCTGAATTACATCCCTCTCTAATTATCCATCGGCCCAGTACGAAATTACCAGCTTGACTTCCTCACCCCGGGGAGTTTGCCCTCAAGGGCCAGCTTTCTGAAGCAGATGCGACAGAGTCCAAACTGACGGATGTAGGCCCGCGGCCTGCCGCAAAGGCTGCAACGATTCCTCTTTTGCACCTTATATTTAGGTGGTCGCTGTGACTTTACAATCTTCGATACCTTCGCCATTGTTTCGAACTTTTTGGCCCTTAGGGCTAATCTCTAAAGAGACTACTATCTTCTTTCATATCTAATAGCTTAAAGAAGCCTCTTTACCCCCGCTGGAAGGGCATGCCCAGGAGCTCGAGAAGCCTCCTCCCTTCTTCATTGGTTCTGCCCGTGGTGACGATGGAGATCTCCATTCCCCTAATCTTATCGACCTTATCATACTCGATCTCGGGGAAGATAATCTGCTCCCTTATCCCCAGGGTATAATTGCCCCGTCCATCGAAGGAGTTCCTCGGCGTCCCCTGAAAGTCGCGGATGCGAGGCAGGGTGGCATTCACCAGCCTATCGAAGAAATCGTACATCCGATTTCCCCTCAAGGTGACCATCATCCCGATGGGCATGCCAGTACGAACCTTAAAACCGGAGATAGAGCGCTTCGCCCGGCTGATCACCGGGTGCTGCCCGCTGATGGCGGCAAGGTCTCTCTCCGCCGCCTCCAGGGCGCGGGGATTCTTAATCGCCTCCCCGAGGCCAATATTGATCACGATCTTCTCCAGGCGGGGCGCCTGCATCACGTTTTCATACCCATATTCGCCCATCAGGGTGGGAACGACCTCTTTTTGATACCTTTCCTTCACTCGGGACATCAATCGATCACCTCTCCACAGCGGCGACAGATACGCACCTTGGTGCCACCCTCCAAGAAGCGAAAACCGATGCGGGTGGGACGATTGCACTTGGCGCAAAGGAGCATGATATTGGAAACATAGAGCGGCGCCTCTCGCTCGATGATCCCTGCCTGCCTTGTCGTTCCTCGGGGCCTCATGTGCCGCTTCACCATATTGACACCCTCCACCACCACTCGGCTTTCCTTGGGGAGGGATTCCCGCACCTTCCCCTTCTTCCCTTTATCCTTGCCGGCGATCACCAGCACAGTGTCATCCTTTCTTATCCTCATGCCAAACCCCTCATAGCACCTCAGGTGCCAGGGAAAGGATCTTCATGAACTTCTTCTCCCTTAGCTCCCTGGCAACAGGGCCGAAGATGCGAGTGCCCTTGGGATTGTTCTTGTCGGTGAGGATCACCGCAGCGTTCTCGTCGAACCTGATATACGATCCATCGGAGCGGCGATAGGGCTTGGCGGTGCGCACCACCACCGCCCTCACAACCTCACCCTTCTTTATTGACCCTCCCGGCGTCGCCTCCTTGACCGAGGCCACAATGATATCGCCGACCCGAGCATATCTCTTTCGCGTCCCTCCAGGGACGTTTATGCACATGATGCTCTTTGCCCCGGTATTATCCGCCACCCTTAGCCTGGTATAGGTCTGAATCATCTCAATCCCCTTTAAACCTCGGCCCCCTTGGACAATATCTCCACCACCCGCCACCGCTTCTCCTTGGAGAGGGGTCGGGTCTCCTCGATGCGGACCACATCTCCTACACGACAGGCATTTTGCTCATCGTGGGACTTGAATTTCTTGATACGCCTCACCTGCCGCTTATAAACGGGGTGAGCTCTATAGGATTCCACAGCCACCACCACCGTCTTATCCATCTTGTTGCTGACCACACGACCCAGTTTGGTCTTCCTTTTCTTCTCCACTACCAAAGCGTTACCCCTCTTCCAAGAGCGCCCTTTCCCGGATGATCGTCTTTATTCTGGCGATTCTCTTCCTTACGTTGCGAATCTCCTGATAATTCACTAATTGTCTTGTGGCCAGGCGAAATCGCAGGTTGAACAGCTCCCGATAGGCCTCGTCAAGCTGTTTTTTGAGCTCCTCCGAGCTAAAGACGCGAATCTCCTGAATCCTCAACTATTCGACCCCCTGAGGAGGCACATCGCTGTCACGGCGCACAAACCTGGTATCGATAGGGAGCTTATGGGAGGCAAGACGCATCGCCTCCTTGGCAGCCTCCTCCTTGACCCCAGCGATCTCGAAGAGGATCCTCCCCGGCTTGACCACAGCGACCCAATAATCCACGGAGCCCTTGCCGCTGCCCATGCGAGTCTCGGCAGGCTTCGAGGTCACCGGCTTATCCGGGAAGATACGGATCCAAACCTTGCCCCCTCGCTTCACATGGTGGACGATGGCACGGCGCGCCGCCTCGATCTGCCTCGAGGTGACCCAGGCAGCCCCCTGGGCCTGGAGACCAAACTCTCCGAAGGAGAGGACATTCCCCGATTGCGCCCTCCCCCTGCGGCGACCGCGATGTTGCTTTCGATATTTTACTCGCCTCGGCTGTAACATGATCCCTAACCCTTATTCGGTCGGCTCTTGCTCTTTCTCCTCAGGAGCCTCCTCCTCTACCTTAGCCTCCTCCTCTACCTTAGCTTCCTCCTCTACCTTAGCCTCCTCCTCTACCTTAGCCTCCTCCTCTACCTTAGCCTCCTCCTCTACCCTGGCCTCCTCCTCTACCTTAGCTT
>JAUXBC010000062.1 GCA_030619615.1 Dehalococcoidia bacterium | reverse complement strand
AAGGGCGAGGGCCAATTCTTCGCTTGTCATGTGACCTGGGCTTGCCCCACAACAGCTCCAGTCGGGAACCTCGACCAGCTCCAAATCCAGGTGGGGGCAGGAAAGCCTTATCGATAGATCATACTCCTTGGCTGTAGAGTGAAGGGCACAGCCCGGGAAATATCCATACCTCATCGGCCACCCCCGCCAGAAGCCTCCCTTTCCAGGAATGTCTTGCTCTTGGCGAATATGCCCTTAATTTGATCCACCCCCTTTATCCCTTGTGGACGAAGGGGTATCTTCCCTCTGCGGAAAAGGGCGATCCCTTGACCCACGTCCTTGAAGGGCTGACGCGAGGCCAGGTTGCGCCTCACTATTAGACCCAGGTCATGAACCCGACCATAATTCTTGACCGAAGCGAGGAAGAATCTATTGAAGCGAAGGATGCCTTCCTCCGGGCACCTGTAGCCCTCCTCCACAGAGAGCCTTCGAAGAACATCCATCACCGTTACCAGATCTATGTCCTCAGGGCAACGGGTAAAGCAGGTCTCGCAGGATACACAGAGCCAGATGGTGGATGAACTCAAAACTGTATCTTTGGAGTTTATCTGGATAAGCCTTATTATTCGATTTGGCAGTATCTCCATCTCGGAGGCAATGGGGCAACCGGCGCTGCATTTGCCACACTGGTAGCATTTGGAGACATCCTCACCGCTTAGGCTCTTCACCAGATTGCTGAATTGGTGAACTTCCTCTTCAACGAGAAGGCATCTCAACTTCAAGCTCCTTCAGAATCTCCTCGAAAGGTGCAGCTATCTGTGAATAGAGCTGAGGACTGGTAAAGCCCTTCATGGTTATCGCCTCTGGGCGACATACCGCAGCGCAGGTGCCGCATCCCTGACATATTGACTCAGAGACCCTGGCAATCCTCCTCGAGTCCACCCACTCCTCCCCCATCGCTTCGAAGGGGCACACCTCCAGGCAGTTGAGGCAGCCGGTGCACTTATCCTCATCGATGCAGCGCGACTTCTCCCTGATCTTGGCCCTGAAGTTGCCGACATATCTGAAACCTCAACCACTTCACTATAAGTCATAAGCTGGATATAGGGGTGCTGCCCCACCGAGGTCATATAGGGGGTGAGGATACAATTAGCGCAATCCAGTGTGGGGAAGGTTTTTCTACGCTCTACTGTTTCCCCTCTGTGCATATCTCTAACTGGGGTTCTATCGGCCCCTATGAATGTTATCACTTAGCGGTCCTCCAGTCAAGTCTCTCATAGCTGGGGAAATAGAGGATAAGCTCAAAACGTTGAAGCTAACTGAAAGGGCTTTTGTGAAATGGGGTAACAGATTGAGGATAACACTGTATGTAGTCAAAACCAATTTTACACAAATGAGGCCTTTTAAAATGAGCGAATTTCGCCCTTGCTTTTTGGGCCGCTATGCCCCTCCTTCTCCAATTCAGCGTATTCCTCGTCAGATACGTCGACGATCTCTTTGTGGATATACTCGTTGTGCTCGCCGGGGGCAAATTCCCGTCTGTCTAGGCTTGGTGGCTCTCGTGATATTGCAGGAACTTGCTAATGGCATTGGCAGCGCGGGCGATGGAATTGTAGATGGGGAACCCAGAGGCGAAATACTTTTGTTGAACCTCAGCCACTGTTTGCATGGATTGGCCACTGCTGGCGGTGTGCAGGACAATGGCAAGGGGCTTGGGGAAGGCTTTGCCCGCCTTTATGATGGTCTCCACCTTTTGGGCGAGAACCTCCGCCCTATGATACCGAAAGGGGCTTAGCTCCACACCTACATGGGCAATCAAAAGGTCGATGTCCGGGCTGCTGGCCACAGTACTAAGGATGTCGCCAAATTGGTGCGGGCTCACATCTAGCACGTTTGAATCTACGGGATTGCCTAGGCCAATGCCGGGCGCGCTGAATATCTGGCCCAGTCTCTTTACAATCTCTTGAGATAGGGGCGGGATGAGCATGCCAGCCCTCCCGCATTCATCAGCGCCCTGCACGCTGGCTCCCCCACCTGTACCCACCATCCCCACCCTGCGCCCCTTGGGAGGGGACATTAGGAGGAAGGTAAGGATAACATCTACCATCTCGTCTAGATCATAGACTCGCACCACGCCGGCCTGCTTGAAGAGGGCATCCCACACGGCATCACTGCCAGCCAAAGCACCTGTATGGGAGGCCACTGCCCTGTTTCCCACCTCGGTACCTCCCCCCTTCAGCATTATCACTGGCTTGGCTTTAGCTGCTTCCTTAAGTACCCTGACAAATCGCTGACCCTCCTTCACCCCTTCTATATAGGCGGCAATGATCTTTGTTTCAGGGTCGCTGGCAAAGTACTCCAAAAAATCCGCCTCATTGAGATCAGCGGCATTCCCGTAGCTAATCACCTTGCTGAAGCGAAGGCCTCGCGCCGCCGCCGAACGTACTAGGTGAAAAGTGTTACCCCCACTTTGGGAAAGATAGCCCACAGGTCCGCTCTCTCTGGGGAAGTCATATCCAAAGGATAAGCTGGCAGAGGGGTGGTATATCCCCATGCAGTTGGGCCCGACAATGCGAAGGCCCCCTTTCTTGGCGATGCGAACAATCTCCCTCTCCAGACGTATCCCCTCCTCCTCGCCGCTCTCGCTGAAGCCAGAGCTAAATATGAAAGCCGATTTGACCCCCTTGCTAACGCAGTCCTCCATGAGTTGAGGGATCAAATGGGCGGGGATGCTCACCATAACGTGATCCACAGGGCCAGGGATGTCCCTGATTTGGCGGTATACCTTTAGCCCCGATATTTCCTCACCCCTTGAGCCTACCAGGTAGATCTGGCCCGGAAACTGGAATCTTTGAAGGCAAAACAGGAAGACTAGGTTGGCGAGGTTGCTGGGATCGGGTGAGGCTCCCACGATGGCAACAGAGCTAGGATGGAAGATATACTCCAGGTTCTTTGCCTCTTGGCTGTGTTGAGCGCTGGCCATTTGTCCCCCTTTGCAAGTTCCAGGCCTAACATTCAAGCTATCTAAAGGGTGACCAATCGATACTCCAGGCTCCCTAACCCCAGTCTCTCCGCTGTCTTGAGCTGGACCAGGCTATCCGTACCGTGCATTCTCCCCAACAGATCGGGTGGGCTTGCCGGGGCAGGGCTCAAAATCACGGGCGCTTGATCTATTAGGTCCAAGGAAGCCTTATCAATCGCTACCGGGTCCAGGGAGGCTAAGATACCCACGTCTTGCACTATAGGCCTCCCTGAAGGGGAAGCGCAATCACAGTGCGGCGTCACATCCTGAAGGAAGTTTATGAATCCCACCTTTTCCTTGAAATTCTGCAGCACAGCGGAAGCTGCATGAGCCATATTAACCTGAAGCTGCTCCTTGGACCCTTGGGGCCAATAGAGGGCACCAGCAGGGCAACTAAAGAGGCAGGTGCTACAGCCCTGGCAAAGTTTCAGATCGCGCTCCAGCTTTCCGTTCTCCAGGGACAAAGCTTGCGTTGGACATGTCTCAACACAGATGCCGCATCCATCGCATTGGGACTCATCAAGCATTGGGGTGTTCACACTATGGAGTGCACCTTTGGTCTCCTTGGTTACACAGCCCATGGCGAGATTCTTGATAGCTCCGCCAAAGCCTGTTTGCGCATGACCTTTGAAGTGGGAGAGAACGACCAAGCTGTCGGCATGGTATATTTTGGAGGCGACCCTGGTTTCCTTTAATTCACAACCCTCCACAGGGCTTTTCACAGGAACGGCAACGCCTTCATCTCCCTCCCCATCGGCTATGACTATAGGTGCTCCGATGCTGGCCTCAGTGAAACCGTTGGAGGCGGCGGTAGCCAGATACCTATCTGGAGTATTTCTTGCTCCGGGATAGAGAGAGATGGTGTCAGTCACGAAAGGTTTGCCACCTGCCCTCTTAATCAGATCGGCAACCCTTCTTGCAAATATAGGCCTTATGTAAGTGATGTTCCCCAGCTCACCCATGTGTAGCTTCATCGCTACCGACCCTTCCTGTGGTATTACCTTCACCAGGGCTGATTGCGTAAAAAGCGTTGCAATTCCGCGCAAAATACTTTCTTCTTTAGAATAATCGAAAAAGTATACCTCTGCCATGGCGACCTCCTTGAAATGATTTGTTGACCTCGGCGTAGGACAGTATATCAGATTTCATAGATTCTTATCGCGTTCTCGCTGAAGATGAGGCGCTTCTCCTCCCCTGTAAGGTCTAATTTTAAGAGGCGCTGAACGCCTTGAATGGGATCAAACCAGGGGTAATCGGAGCCGAACATCACCCGCTGCACACCGATCTCTCTTATCATTGATAACAAATCCTCATCCGACAACCCTCCCTCATCCTCCGTTACCCCGATGGCGGCACTGCAGTCGAAGTTGACATTAGGGCAACTCTCAGCGAGGCTGATGGACTGTTGATAAAAGCCCCATCCCAGATGAGCCAACACCACGGTAAGTTGCGGAAAGCAAGAAACCACCTCCTCGAAATGCTTGGGCAGTGCAAACTGCGCCTGCGGCTCCTCCCCTCCTGAATGGAAGAGCACAGGCAGACCCAGCTCGGCGGCGGTTTCATAGGCCGGCCATAGCCTCCGGTCGTAGGGATAAAAGCGTTGCACCGCGCCTTGAAACTTGATCCCCTTTGCTCCGTGGTTTTTCACCTTGTCCCAAATCTCCTTCCTCATTAGCTCGGGGCTCATGATCGGATCGAGGCCGATGAAGGGAACAAGGCAGGGGTTGTCCCTCGCTACCTCACAGGTCCAGAGGTTGCGCCGCTCCAGCCTCTCGATCATTCTCAGGTCTATCTCCCTTTCAGCC
>JAUXBC010000023.1 GCA_030619615.1 Dehalococcoidia bacterium | reverse complement strand
GGGCTTCGTAAGAGGGAGGTAGAAAGGGGTGAAGAAATGGAGATCGAGGAGATCGGGGTCGGAACTCGATTGGGAATGCGGGGACTGAAAAATAAGGGTATTATGGAGATCTCAGAGGATCCAAAGACCGGGGGTTTTGTTCTCGTTATCGGTAAGGGCATCCAGAGGAAATGGGGGCTCTTTAACCTTCCCTAGGGGATGTGGCGGGTGAAATGCTCCAGGGGGGAGGTTTCGGACGCGGTGAATAAATTCCTGGCTGAGAAGATTCTCGCCTAGAGCGAGGTTTTCAAGCCAGAAAGGCTTTGGTTGAAGACCAGGTAAAGGGAGAAAAAATGAAGGTTTTGATTGCAGATCCCATTGCTCAAGAGGGCATCGAGGCTATCCGCGCTCATGGTGAGGTGGATGTCAGGCTGGGGCTGGGTCGCGATGAGCTTGTCGCCGCCATCGGTGATTACGATGCCCTGGTGGTGCGAAGCGAGACCAAGGTCTCGCAAGAGGTTATCGAGGCCGGGGGGAGGCTTCAGGTTATTGGGCGTGCCGGGGTAGGGGTGGACAATATCGATGTTGAGGCGGCAACAAGGCGGGGCATCGTGGTGGTCAACGCCCCCACAGGGAATACCATCGCCGCCGCGGAACACACCATCGCCCTCATGCTCGCTATGGCTCGCCACATTCCTCAGGCGAACGCCCTCTTGAGGTCGGGGGAGTGGCGCCGCCATGAGTTCGTCGGCATCGAGATAAGAAATAAGACGCTGGGCATCATTGGCCTGGGAAACGTTGGCTCCGAGGTGGCGAGGCGGGCCAAAGGATTGGAGATGCACGTCATTGCCCACGATCCCTTCGTCTCCCTGGAATATGCCCGCGCTCTGGGGGTAGAGCTGGTCTCTCTGGAGCAACTGCTCAAGGAATCAGACTTCATCACCGTGCACACTCCGCTCACTGGGGCGACTAAGGGTTTGATCGGCGCTAAGGAGCTAGCCAAGGTCAAGCCAACAGTGCGTTTAATCAATTGTGCCCGGGGCGGGATCATCGATGAGGAGGCGCTGGTTAAGGCTATTGAGAAGGGAAAGGTAGCGGGAGCTGCCATCGATGTCTTTGTTAAGGAGCCAGTAAGGGAGAGCGTCCTCTTCAAGAGCGATAGGATCGTGGTCACCCCCCATCTGGGGGCATCCACCGCTGAGGCCCAGACGAATGTTGCCCTTGACGTGGCGGAGCAGATTGTGGCCGTGCTTAAAGGTCAGCCCGCTAGACATGCGGTCAATACCGCCTTTATCTCGCCGGAGATCCTCTCTGTGGTGGCTCCCTTCCTGGGCGTAGCTCAGCATGTGGGCAGGCTCTTGAGCCAGCTGGCTGAAGGGCAGATGAGCGCCATCGCCATCAAATATGAAGGGGAGATCGCCAATTACGACACCGCGGTGCTCAAGGCAGCGATTATCGGCGGTCTTCTGGAGGCGATCTGCGAGGAAAGGGTTAACCTGGTCAATGCCAATATCATTGCTCAAAGCAGAGGGCTGAAGATCATAGAGCAGAAGGACCCAATCTGTGAAATCTATGGCAATCTGATCACCCTAGAGGTCACCACCAGCGTTGGGGTGACCACAGTGGCAGGCACGGTGATGCGGGGCGAGCCCCACATCGTCAGGGTCAATAGCTACTGGATCGATATGGTGCCCACGGGAGGCTATTTCATCTTCAGCGATCATCGCGACCGCCCTGGGCTTATCGGGGCGGTGGGCAACATATTGGGCAACGTCGACATCAATATCAGCTCCATGCAGTTGGGCAGGCTCGAGCCCAGAGGGCCGGCGCTCTTGGTGCTTGCCCTCGATGAGCCCATCGGCGAGGAGCAGCGGGAGCAGCTCCTGGCTATCCCCGATATCTATACCATTAAGCTAGTGAAACTCTGACGTCAGAATAATCGAAGAGGAAATGGGTGGGGAATGAATGTAGCACAGCTTGCCGAGGACAGCATCAAGAGGTTTGGTGAGTATGTAATTCTAATCTTTGAGGGGCAGCGGTTTACCAATGTAGAGATGGACCGGGTGGCGAGGAAGCTGGGCAATGGACTGAGGAAGATCGGGGTCAGGAGGGGGGACAGGGTAATTATTCAGATGCCCAATTGCACTGAGGTTCTACAGAGCTTCCAGGCAGTATGGAAGATCGGGGCAGTGGCCGTTCCCATTAGTTTTCTCATGGGGGATGAGGAAACCGCCTACATCTACCAAGATTCTGGCGCACTGACGGTGATCAGCAGCACGGATTTTATGGGGAAGATAGAGATGGCCAGGTCAAAGGCACCGGAGGTTAAGAATATAATTCTTATTGACAAGGAGGCGCCAAACACCTTCTACTATCCCAGGCTTGTGGAGGAGGGCTCAGAGGAGCTGGAGACGGCAGAAACCGATGACGATGAGCTGGCAGCCCTTATTTACACCGCGGGGACCACAGGCAGACCGAAGGGGGTCATGCTCTCCCACTATGCCCTCTACTACAACGCCAAGATGCAGCATGAAACCCTCGACCTGGAGCCGGGGAGGACTATTGTAAGCTCCCTGCCACTGTGCCATTCCTACGGCATAGCCACCATGAATAGCAACTTTCTGTTTGGGGGCACCATCGCTCTGATGAGATGGTTCCAGGTGGAGGAGTTCTTCGGGCTTGTGGAGAAATATAAGGCCTCTCTTAGCACTGCGGTTCCTATGATGTATATCTTCATGCTGCTTTCCCCTGAAGCGGATAAGTACGATCTGAGCTCAATGAAATATTGGGTCTCCGGCGCCGCCCCCTTGGCTCTGGAGACTGCCAGGGCATTTAGGGAGAAATTCGGGGGCACCATCTATGAGGGCTGGGGCCTCACCGAGGCCGGGGCCAATAATGCGGTAAATCCCTTCACCGGGCCGGTTAAGGTTGGCTCTATCGGCAAGCCAATGAAGGGAACCGAGATAAAGATCTTTGATGACAACGATAACGAGCTTCCTGTGGGGCAGGCGGGGGAGATAGTGGTGAGGGGCCCCATGCTGATGAAAGGCTACTGGAATATGCCCGAGGAGACGGCAGAGGCCCTTAGGGGTGGCTGGCTCCGCACCGGGGATGTCGGCTATAAGGACGAGGATGGCTACTTCTTCATCACTGAGCGCAAGAAGGACCTTATAATAAAGGCCGGTGAGAATATCTTCCCCCGGGAAATTGAGGAGGTCCTCATGACCCATCCCAAGGTGGCTGAGGTTGCGGTCGTGGGCATTAAGGACGACATTTACGGTGAGGATATCAAGGCCTTTGCGGTGTTGAAGCCCGGGGAGCAAGCTACCGAGGAGGAGATGATCGACCACTGTCGGCAGAGGCTCACTAGGTTTAAGACGCCCAAGTCGGTGCAGTTCATCGATGCCATGCCCAAGAATATCGTGGGTAAGATCCTGAAGAAGGAATTGAGGAAGCTGGGTTGATTGGCAAGGGGGTGAGCGCGGTGGAAGAAGGGGTAAAGAAGCGGATCGAAAAGCTGCGGGAGCAGATCAATTATCATAACTATCGCTATTATGTGCTCGATAGCCCCGAGATAAGCGATGCTGAGTATGATGCGCTGATGGCGGAGCTGAGGAGGCTTGAGGAGGAGCACCCGCAGCTTATCACCCCCGAATCCCCCACCCAGCGGGTGGGCGCCGCCCCCGTGGAGGCCTTCGGTGTCGTGGAGCATCTCGTGCCTCTACTCAGTCTGGCCAACGTTTTTTCCTACGATGAGCTTCTCGCCTGGCATCGCAGAGCCTCAAACCTGATTCCCGGGCGTTCTATGGACTTCGTTTGCGAGCTCAAACTGGATGGGCTTGCCGTTGCCTTGACCTATAGCGACGGACGCCTTACCACGGGTGCTACCAGGGGCGATGGCTATCGCGGCGAGGATATCACCCAGAACCTGAGGACTATCAGGAGCATACCTCTTTCCCTTCCGAAAGACGCCCCTGAAGAATTTGAGGTTCGGGGTGAGGTCTATCTTTCCAAGGCGGGCTTTGAGAAGCTGAACGAAGAGCGAGCGAGGGAAGGGCAGCCCCTTTTTGCCAACCCCAGAAACGCCGCCGCTGGCTCGGTGCGCCAGCTAGATCCAAGGATCACGGCGAAGCGCCCCCTTGACATCTATATCTACGCCCTGGGCTGGGCTGAGGGAAACGTGCCCCCTAGCCACTGGGAAACCCTGGAATATCTCAAGTCCCTGGGATTCAAGATAAGCCCCTACAACGCTTACGTCACCGATATTAGCGAGGTGGAGAATTACTATCAGCATTGGCTGGAGGAAAGGGAGAATATCGAATTTGAGAGCGATGGCATCGTGATCAAGGTCAATTCCCTCGATTTGCAGAGGCAACTGGGTGTCGTGGGGCATGACCCCCGCTGGGCGGTGGCCTATAAGTTCCCCGCAATCCAGGCCACCACCCGCCTTTTAGACATCGGTATCAGCGTGGGGCGAACCGGCAGCCTCAACCCCTTTGCCATCCTGGAGCCGGTCTCCGTTGGTGGGGTGACCATCAAGCAGGCGGCGCTCCACAACGAGGAGGATATCAGGCGCAAGGACATCCGCATTGGCGATACCGTCATCGTGCAGCGCGCCGGCGAGGTCATCCCCCAGGTGGTGGGCCCTGTGGTCTCGAAGCGCAGCGGAGAGGAGAGGATTTTTGTCATGCCCTCCCGCTGTCCCGCTTGCGGTGGCGAGGTGGTTAAGCCTGAGGGTGAGGTCATGGCTCGGTGCATCAACACCTCCTGTCCCGCCCAGATCTACGAGCTCCTCACTCACTTCGTCTCCCGCCCTGCCATGGACATCGATGGCATCGGTGAAAAGCTAGCGGCAGCCTTGCTCCACTCAGGGCTGGTGAAAGATGTTGCCGATCTCTACTGTCTATGCGAGCATGAGCAGGAGCTTATCGATCTGGAGAGGATGGGGAAGAAGAGCGCCCAGAATGTGCTTAATGCCATCGAAAGGAGCAAGGATCGTCCCCTCTCCAGTGTGATCTTTGCCCTGGGCATCAGGCACGTCGGCGCGGAGACGGCTGAGCTTCTTGCCAGCCATTTCGGCAGCATGGATAGGCTGGCGAGGGCCTCTGAAGAGGAGCTCCTATCGGTACCTACCATCGGACCTAAGATTGCAGAGAGCATCCATCTCTTCTTTAGAGAGGAGGCAAACCTCAGGGTCATCGACAAGATGAGGCGGGCGGGGGTCAGGCTCCAGGCTGAGGTCGCCAAAGCAAAGGAATTGCCCCTCGCCGGTCAGGAGTTTGTGGTCACGGGGAGGCTTGAGGCCTTCACCAGAGGCGAGGCCGAGGCCTGGATTAAAGAGCTTGGCGGCGCTGTGGGCTCCAGCGTCACCGGGAAGACCACCTTCTTGGTGGTGGGGGCAGACTCAGGATCCAAACTGGAAAAGGCGCGAGCGCTGGGCACAAGGCTGCTTGGCGAGGAGGAGCTCCGCCACCTCCTTGAGGAGGCAAATAAATAAACTTCCTCTAAAACTGGTAAGAATTGCTAAAAAGCATGATAGCTCAAATTAGCCTTTTCGCCGAGTTCAAACTGGGTGAGCCCAGGCCCTTTAGGGCGGTTTATCAGGGGATCGAGTATCCCGGCGAGGTCCTCGTTACTGAAACTTGGCGACCGGAGCTGGGCGAGATCGACAACGATATCCACTTTCGAATCGTGGTCCTCACCAGGCATCAGCAGGTTCCCTCTATTGCCGACCGCCGCATTGCCCTTTGCCTCCCAGCCAGGGCCGTCAAGGAGGAAAGGGAGGTCTATCGGACTGGGAGGAAGGCCAAGGAACTCTTGAGGGAGCAAGCGAGCATCTACGCCGCAGGGCAGGTCTGCACTAAAGGAAGGCTGCCCATCGATGCCCGAGAGGTTTTCTCCGCCCCAGACAACGAAAAGAGGTTCCGTCTCATTGCCTATACTCTCCTCTCCAATGCCTACCCTCGCCTGCCCATAGATACCTCAGCCCTTAAGAAAACCCTCTCCCCGGGCGATGTAGCCAAGCTCTTGGACGGATTCTTTGGGAAGGGGGATAATCCAGAGGCAAGAGATGCTTTGAAGAACTTCGCTGTGGCCTTGGGACTGGCTAAGCCTAAGGATCCCCTTAAGTTTGCCCCCGAGAATTGTCCACTTTTTCCCATCATCGCCGAAAGGCTTGAGGGGCAGGGTGGCAGCCTGCCGCTCTTTGCCCTCTACCGTGAACTCGGCTCTAGCTATGGCTTGACCTGGCCCCTAGTCACCCTTTACCTTCTATGCTTTGTCCGCTATAAGAAACCCGCCGTCGAGCTTCGATTGAAGCCTGATTATGCATTTTTCCTTCGCTCCGGGAAAGCACCCCCCGAGGCCAGTTTGACTGCCGACCTTATTCCCCAAATTTGGTGGCAAAGCGGCCTTGAGGAGGCCTTCGATAGACTTTGCTATCGTGGGGAGCCATCCTGGAGCGAGCTCCTTCCCTATGCCTGCCTCGTTTGCCAGGAATTGAAGCCTGCAGCAAACCTTGAGGAGGTAAAGGGGCAGGAGGTGTTGCTCCTTAGAAGGCTTGGGGAGCTAAAGAAAACCATAGCCCAGATTCAGCGGGACCTTGATCTCCTGTCGCAGAGGCTGGGGGAGCCTCCCCAAAGCGTGCTTGGAACACTGGGGCGCCTTTCCCGAATTGCCCAGAGCAAGGATCGTCTCCATTTTTATGCTTTGGTTCAGGAGGAATATGCATCGCCCGATGCCCTTGGTGAAGACATCTCCCTGTGCCGGGCCCTCTCCCAACTGAGCGAGGTGGCTGGCGAGATACTTGCCGTTAAATCCTATCTTGAAAGCGTAGCGCTCAGGGAGAGCGAGCGGGAGCTCGATATGGATCGTGTTTCCATCTTGGAGCAGCTGAGGCTGGACAATCTCCTGCCAAGCCTCCATCTCTGGGCCAGTGTGAAAGCCCTCTTTGACTGGTTCAAGTCTCGCTATCGAGCTATCTACTTAGCCCATCATCACGATTGCCATAGTGAGATGACCTCCCTTCGCCTCGTCCTCGATGACTCGAAGCCGGAGGTCGATGCCTTAGGGCGACTCAATTCTATCGCTGAGCTGGGCGAGCCCATGGGCGAAGAACCGATCGGTCGATATGACCGACTGCTTGCCAAGCTAAGCCTTTGCCCAATCATAGACACAGCAGAGGTCTCCGTGGAGGAGCAGCCAACCTGCTCCCATTGCGGACTTTTGCTCACCGCTGACCCGCCCCAAAGGGAGGTGGAGCGCTTCCTGCATCAACTTAGGCAGGCCCTGAAGGAGCAGCACCGCCGCCTCAGCTCGGAGGCGATCAGGCGGATACTGGCTCAAAGTGGGGAAAGGAGAATCGACCAGTTTATAAAGGTGGTGCAGACCAGCGACATATCCTCCTTGGTTAATGTGCTCGATGATGAGCTGGTTGATTTCCTTGGCAAGCTGCTCAAGGAGGCTCACATCGAGATAAAGTGGCGTCCCACCCTCAGCGAGTTCGCTGAGAAATTCCCCTCCCTGGAGGAGAGCGAGATCGATGCTGCCGCTGCTGAGTTTGCCAGGGTGTTAAGGAAGGCCTTCGCTAAAGCAAAGAGGGAGCACCCCGGCAAGCGGGTGCGCCTTAGCTTTGAGGAGTAAATCGCCCCCGAATTCTGTCGATGAAACTAATCGTAGGCCTGGGCAATCCGGGAAAAACTTATTTCAATAACCGCCATAATGTCGGCTTTCGCTGCATCGATTACTTCGCCCGATTGCATCGTATTTCCATTAAGGAGCGAAGAGCACGGGCGAAGCTAGGTATTGGCGAGGTGGCAGAAACCAGGGTGGTTCTCG
Source organism: Dehalococcoidia bacterium (assembly GCA_030619615.1). Classification (GTDB taxonomy): domain Bacteria; phylum Chloroflexota; class Dehalococcoidia; order E44-bin15; family E44-bin15; genus E44-bin26. The sequence continues at coordinate 2,324 of JAUXBC010000023.1, read as the reverse complement.
CCAAGCCCCGAACCTTCATGAACCTGAGCGGTCAGTCGGTCAATCGGCTAGTGCGCCACTTCGGCGTGCCCCTGGAGGACCTCCTGGTGATCTGCGATGACCTGGATCTGCCCCTGGGCAAGGTGCGCATCCGCCAGCGCGGCGGCTCGGCAGGACACAAGGGCGTCGAATCCATCATCGCCTCCCTGGGAAGCCAGGATTTTCCTCGAATTCGCGTTGGCATCGGTCGCCCTGAAGGCGATGAGATAGCCTACGTTCTAAGCGATTTCACTGCCGAGGAAAGGGAGCTGGTCGAGGAGGCGATTTCCAAAGTCGCCGATGCCATTTATTGCTTCCTCGCCGAGGGGGTAGAGGCGGCGATGAACCGGTATAACTGACCCCTTCTATCCGCTCCTATTACCCTTTTTGTTGCGACAGCTTAGACCAAGGTGCTATAATTGCCTTCAGCTTACTTGGAAAGGATTTCAGGTGAAAAGGGAGCTTCTCATATCCGTTATCGGTAGCAGCGATTGTTCCAAGAAGGAGGGGCGGCTCGCTGAGGAGGTGGGTCGAGAGCTGGCGAGGCATGGCGCCACATTGATATGTGGCGGTCTGGGTGGGGTGATGGAGGCCGCCTGCAAAGGGGCTGCTTCTCAAGGAGGGACCACCGTTGGCATTTTGCCCGGGAACAGCCTTGGTGATGCCAATCCTTATGTCAAGATCCCCATCGCCACCGGCATGGGCTATGCCCGTAACGCCATTGTCGCTAAGTCAGGTCAAGCCGTGATCGCCATTGGCGGCAGCCACGGTACCCTCTCCGAGATTGCCCATGCCCTGCAACACGGCATTCCCGTTATCGGCCTGGGCACCTGGTCGCTATCAAGGGGAGGTGTGGAGGATAGGTCTATAATCTTGGCTCAGAATGCCGCCGAGGCGGTGGAAAAGGCCTTGACCTTAGCCAAGGTTTAGAGCCATTCCAATCTCGCAATCGGAGGGGAAAGTGCTTACTATTGAGGAAGTGAAGGCCAGGGAGATCCTCGACTCCAGGGGGAATCCCACGGTGGAGGTTGATGTGGAGCTCTTCGATGGCACCCTGGGGCGGGCCTCGGTGCCCTCTGGGGCCTCTACAGGTGCCCATGAGGCCCTGGAGCTTCGCGATGGGGATAAGGACAGGTTTGGCGGGTTGGGCGTGCTCAAGGCTGTGGAAAATGTTAATGAGCAGATCGCTCCTGCCATAATCGGCATGTCTGTCCTGGAGCAGGCAGCCATCGATGAGGCGATGATCGAGCTTGATGGCACGTCAAATAAATCGAGGCTTGGTGCCAACGCCATCCTGGGGGTTTCCCTTGCTGTGGTCCACGCCGCCGCCAATTATCGTGAAATTCCTTTGTATCGCTATCTTGGTGACGTGGAGGCGCGAACCCTTCCCGTGCCCATGATGAACATCCTCAACGGCGGGAAGCACGCCGCCGATGCCACCGATTTTCAGGAGTTCATGGTGGTCCCTTTGGGGGCCAAAAGCTTTGCCCAGGCCCTCGAGATGGGCGCTGAGGTTTACCAGGCCCTGAAAAGGGTTCTTAGAAGTAAGGGACTGAATACCAATGTGGGAGATGAAGGGGGTTTCGCCCCTTCCCTGAGTTCGAACAAGGAGGCGGTAGAGCTTATAGTCGCTGCCATCGAGGCCGCAGGCTATAGGCCGGGCTCCGATTGCTTCATCGCCCTCGACCCCGCCGCTAGCGAGTTCTTCAAAGAGGGAAGCTATGTTCTTGCCAGGGAAGGCCTCGCTCTCAGTAGCGCCGAGATGGTGGAATATTATGTGAAGCTGGCCTCCGCCTACCCCATTATCAGCATCGAGGATGGGATGGCGGAGGACGATTGGGATGGCTGGCGACTGCTTATGGAGAAAGTAGGACGAAAAGTTCAGATCGTTGGCGATGACCTCTATGTCACCAATGTGGAGCGCCTTTCCCGGGGCATCGAGGAGAGGGCTTCCAATTCCATCCTCATCAAGCTCAATCAGGTAGGCACCCTTACGGAGACGATTGCCGCCATCGAGATGGCGAAGAAGGCGGGCTGGACCGCCATCATAAGCCACCGCTCCGGCGAGACCGAGGATGTCACCATCGCCGACCTCGCCGTCGCCCTGAACACCGGCTTTATCAAGGCCGGCGCCCCCTGCCGCAGCGAGCGCGTCGCCAAATACAACCGCCTGCTCCGCATCGAGGAGGAGCTGGGGGAGAGCGCCCGCTACGCGGGGATGGGCGCGCTGTATAATTTAAGGGGGTAGAGGGGGCATCAATTGGGAGAAGACATTGCTCAAAGAAGCCTGGCTCTGTTGAAAGAAG
>JAUXBC010000078.1 GCA_030619615.1 Dehalococcoidia bacterium | reverse complement strand
CCACGACATCTTAAGGAGGTTTCTCAGCTTCTCCCACCCGCGTTGGGGTGAAAGAGGGTAGGCAATGGAAGTACTTATCTATATCAATGGAGCGTTGGTGCCGCGAAGGGAGGCCAGGATCTCGCCCTTCGACCGCGGCATACTATACGGCTATGGTCTCTTTGAGACGATGCGCTCTTATGGGGGACGGGTCTTTAGCCTCGACCGACACCTGGCCCGGCTGATGCATTCCGCCGATAAAATTGGCCTCGCCGCTTCGCTGGACCCCGCAGCGCTGAGGCAGGCTATCCATAGGACTCTGGAGGCAAATAAACTCATGGACGCCCGCATCAGGCTTACCGTTACGGCAGGGGAGGGGGAGCGAGGACTGGCGCCCTCGACGTCAGGCATGCTCACCATCATAGTTGTTGCCGAAGAGCTTGCCTTACCGTCTCCCCAGGCTTATGAGGATGGCATCCGCGCCGCCGTAGTGAGCGTGAGGCGAAACAGCCAGTCGCCACTAGCTGGAATCAAGTCGATAGGTTATTTGGACAACCTGCTGGCTCATGCTGAAGCCGTCGCAGCGGGAGCAGACGAGGCCATCCTGCTCAATGAGCGGGGATTTGTTGCCGAGTGCAGCACCAGCAATATCTTTCTGGTGGTTGAGGGACGGCTGTTTACCCCCTCAGCGGAGAGCGGCATCCTGCCCGGGATCACCAGGGAGGTGGTTTTGGAGCTGGCGCAGGGTTTGGGCATTAAGGCGGTGGCGGGGGAGATCCCCTTAGCCCACCTCCTCCGCGCTGATGAGGCCTTCCTGACCAACTCAGTAGTCGAGGTTATGCCGATCGTTAAGGTGGATGGCAAGCCCATTGGCTCGGGGAAGTCTGGGGAGGTGACAAAGAGGCTAATGGCGGCCTACAGGGAGCTGGTGCTTCAGCAAGCTAATCATAGTTAGCTTTGAAGTAGCAGGCACAACCTTCGACAGTCCGCCGGCACCCGTTGACCCACCTTTACTACCGTGCTATTATGGCTGAACTTTAACGAGGCTTAAGGCTGGTGGAAAGGTTCGAAAAAGGGGTAAAAAGAAGCAGGGAGGGCTGGTTCAGCAGGGTGGTGCATCTCTTCGAGCGTGCCACAGTGGAGGAGGCGCTGTGGGACGACCTTGAGGAGCTTTTGATTTCCGCCGATGTGGGAGTGAGCACCACCACTAAGCTCATCGCGCGGGTGAGGGAGAGGGCAGGCAGAGAGAGGCTTAAGGATGGTCCCCACATATACTCTGTCTTGAAGGAGGAGATAGTGACGATGCTGAGGATGGATACCTCCGGAGAGGCGTCCCCGCCCCTTGACCTCGCTTCATCGGGACCAAGGGTGATCCTGGTGGTCGGGGTGAATGGCACAGGAAAGACCCTCTCGATTGCGAAGCTCGCCCACTCCTTTAAGGGGCAAGGGAAGAGGGTGATCATCGCAGCTGCCGATACCTTCAGGGCAGCGGCCATCGACCAGCTCAAGATATTGGGGCAACGTGTGGGGGCCGAGGTCATTTGCCATCAGCCTGGTGCCGATCCCGGGGCAGTAGTTTTCGATAGCCTGGAGGCAGCAAGGGCTCGCCATGCGGATGTGGTGATCATCGACACGGCGGGACGAATCCATACCAAGTTCAACCTGATGGAGGAGCTTGTAAAGATCAAGCGGGTGGTCTCAAGAAACGATCCTCGGGCGCCCCATGAGGTGCTCCTGGTTCTTGATGCCACCACAGGTCAGAATGGCCTGACACAGGCCAGATATTTCACCGAGGCAGTGAACGTTACCGGAGTGTTCTTGGCCAAGCTCGATGGCACTGCCAAAGGGGGGATTGTACTTGCGATCTGCGATGAGCTAAAGATACCCATCCTCTTTATTGGCACCGGCGAGACCCTAGACGACCTCGCCCCTTTCGATGCCCAAACCTTCGTTGAGGCGCTATCCTCTTGATCGATGCATTTATCTGGTTTGTCACAGTAGAGCTTCTAAGCCTCATTGCCCTGCCTGCCACCTTCGTCCTCTTCAAGGGCCTGCCCGATAGGGGATACGCCTTCGGAAAGGTGCTTTCCATCCTGATCATCTCCTTCCTTATCTGGCTTGCCGCCTCCGCCCACATCCTGCCTAACACCCGATGGGCCATCATCCTGATCATCGCCCTGCTTGCCATGGGCTCCATTTTTATCCTCATACGCCGCCGTCACCAAATAGTCAGCTTCCTCTCCGAGCACCGCCGGGTGATCATCGCCACCGAAGCTATCTTCCTCCTCTCCTTTATCCTCATGGCTGTGGTGCGCGCCTATAACCCGGAGATCCTCTTCACCGAAAAGCCAATGGACTTCGCCTTTCTTAATGGCATTCTACGTAGCGAGTATTTCCCGCCTAATGACCCCTGGCTTAGTGGGTATGGCCTCAATAACTACTACTTCGGGCATATGATAATGGCTACCTTAACCAAGCTTACCGGAATATCATCGGCGATTACCTTCAACCTCTCCGTGGCCCTGGTCTTCGCTCTTGCCTCTATCGGGGCCTTCAGCATTGTCTATAACCTGGTTAGGCTCAGCCGGGGAGGGGCTAAGGCAGCGATCGGCTTCGGGCTGGTGGCGGTGGGGTTTTTGTTGATTCTGGGAAATCTTGAAGGGGTGCTGGAACTACTTTATGCCCACGGCTTAGGCGGCGAAGGATTCTGGGCGTGGATTGGCATTGAGGGGATGCATACTCCCTATCATAGTGCGCACTGGTATCCCACAGAGTTTTGGTGGTGGTGGCACGCTACGAGGATGATACAGACAACCGTGGGCGGCGTGCCCTTGGACTATACCATAGCCGAATTCCCCAGTTTCACCTTCATTCTGGGCGAGCTTCATGCCAATCTTATGTCCTTGCCTTTTGTCCTTCTGTGCCTGGCGCTTAGTCTGAATATCTTAACCACGAAGGAGGCTCTTGGGCTTAGTTGGCTGAAGAGGAACATCCTTCCATTCCTAATAATGATTATCTGCCTTGGCGCACTGGGATCCATCCACACCTGGGATCTCCCTATCTATGTCTTTATCTTCATTGGGGCCATTTTCATTCAGGCACGCCTGAGGCATGGTGGGGCAGGGTGGTGGAAAGGGTGGGGGTTATTGAGCCTTATCACGGTGGTCGGTGTCTTCCTCTTTTACCTTCCCTTCTATATTAACATTCAAAACCCGGTTTCTGGTATCTTGCCGTGGAACGGTCCAGATACTCGTCTCTTCCATTATTTACTTATATGGGGCCTCTTTCTCTTTATAGGTATTTCCTTTGTTCTGGTACAAATTCGCGGTGGACTGAGGTCCATTTCCTGGCGCAGGGCATGCTGGGTCTCTCTGGCTGTGCTATCGCCGTGGATAATCTGGGCCATCGTGGTGCTGGCAACTGGGGGTGGA
>JAUXBC010000032.1 GCA_030619615.1 Dehalococcoidia bacterium | reverse complement strand
GCCCTCGAGGAGACCCTCCTTCGCGCCCCTTGGATCGACGTTTTGGTCCTGGGGGAGGGGGAGAGGACATTGGTGGAGCTGATAAGGGCTTTAGAATCGGGGGCAAACCTTCGAGAGGTGAGGGGAATCGCTTTCCGTGAGGATGAAAGGGTGGTGCAAACCGAGCCCCATTCGCCCATTGAGGACCTGGATGAGCTCCCCTTTCCTGCCCGCCATCTTTTGCCCCTCTCCAAGTACCGCGCCCTGAGGGCTCCCTGCACTGTAATCAGCAGCAGGGGTTGCCCCTATCGTTGCATCTTCTGTTCCGGGCCCCGGCTCTTCTGGCGCAGGGTCCGCTTTCGCCACCCCAAGCTGGTGGTCGATGAAATGGAGACCATCCACAAAGAGCTTGGCTTCCAAAGGATGAACATTGTCGATGACACCTTCACCCTTAACCATCGCCATGCGCGCAATGTCTGTGAAGAGATCATAAGGCGTAACCTTGATATCCAATGGAACGTCTTTGCTAGGGTCGATACCGTAACCGAGGATTTACTAAAGATCATGAAGGAGGCTGGCTGCGCCTGGCTCCTTTTTGGCGTTGAGTCAGCCTCTCCGCAGATCTTGAAGACTATTAAGAAGGGGATCACCTTAGATGGGGTGAGGAGGGGGGTGAAGCTGGCCACCGGGGCCGGGATCAAGGTCTTCAACTCCTTTATCCTCGGTCTGCCTGGTGAAACCCCGGAGACTGCCCGGCAGTCGGTGGCTTTCGCCCAGGAGCTGGACAGCGATTATGGCGCCAAATATGGCTTCCACCTGCTCTCCCCCCTCCCGGGAACGGAGCTATATGAGAAGCCTGAACACTACGGCCTTCGCATCCTTACTAGAGACTGGGCGAAGTATGACGCCAACGAACCGATTACCGAGACCGCCACCATGAGCCCTGAAAAGGTATTGGAGATTATGGCCGATTATGATCGGGCGGTTGCTTATGCCTGGGATGAGATAAAGTGTAAGGCTGAGGCGGGAGATCGCCTCTGTGAGGAAGAGGTGAGGAAAAAGGCGAGCGGGGAGTTTGTCTGGAGGTTGCTCAAGGGCGATGTCATCGAGAAGCTGGGCTGGATGAAGGCTCTCGACCTCGGTGATCCGGTGGAACAACTTGCTCAAAAGATATCCCGAAGGCTGTCCGTTCCTTTGGATGTGGCTCAATGGGAGATGGGGAGACTGGTGCAGCAAGGGCTTCTTAAGCGCGAGTCGATGAAGGGGGGATCTGTCTGGAAGTGGAGCTAAGACAGGTTGAGGAGGCGCTTAAGGATGTGGTCCTCCCCGAGCCAAGGCGAAGCCTTTTGGAGCTTAATATGGTTCGGGACATCGAGGTAGCAGGGGAGCGGGTGAAGGTCCTCTTGGCTTTGACCCCGTTGAGCGATCCAGCCAAGGGGCTGATTCAGGAGAGTGTGCGCGCCGCCATCGAGAGGATTCCCGGGGTGGGGGAGGTAACCATAGACCTCGTTGATCTGCCATCCCAGGAGCTGAACGAGTTTGAGCATGTTATCGCTGTGATGAGCGGCAAAGGAGGGGTGGGGAAATCGCTGGTAGCTGCCCTGCTCGCCATCGCCCTCACCCGCCAGGGCTATGAGGTGGGCATCCTGGACGCCGATCTCACCGGGCCCAGCATCCCCAAGATGTTTGGTCTAAAAGGGCGCCCCATGGGGAGCGAGAGCGCCATCCTGCCGGTGGAGACCAGGTCTGGGATCGAGGTCATGTCGATAAATCTCCTTTTGCCCCATGAGGATGACGCCGTCATCTGGCGAGGACCGCTGATCGCCAAGGTAATCGCCCAGTTCTGGCAGAATGTGGTCTGGGGCAAGCTGGATTATCTTATTGTTGACCTACCCCCGGGCACCTCGGATATCCCCCTCACCGTAATGCAATCGCTTCACCCCTGCGGCGTGGTCATCGTGTTCACCCCCCAGGACCTGGCGGCAATGGTGGTGAAGAAGGCGGTGCATATGGCGCACCAGCTAAATGTCCCCATACTAGGGGTGGTGGAAAATATGAGCTACCTTCTCCTTCCCGAGACGGGGAAGAGGATCGAGCTCTTTGGCAAGAGCAAGGGGGAGGAGATGGCTCTTGAGGCGGAGGCACCGCTGCTGGGGCAACTGCCGATAGACCCTGAGCTCGCCGAGCTCTGTGACAGCGGCGAGATCGAGCGTTACAATTCAGAGCCCTTCATCGCCCTTTCCCTGGCCTTCGTTCAGGCGATGCCAGCCCTAGCCCGTCCCTTGTTTGACCAGGATTAAGACGCTTTGATGGCTTTTCTTGAGGTTTCAAGCGGAGGGTCGGGGTCTCTCACTGCACTGGCATGCCGGCAGCGATGATGCTTGCCCAGCAGCTTGGCGATGCCTCCTTCTTCAATAATGCGGGCACCAGAATAACCGTTCCCCAATAGTGAGCCTATTTGCCTTTGTCTTGACATTATAGTATAATGGCCGCACAAGGGGGTGACGAATGTCTTTAGCAGAGTTGCGCGATCTTTTCATCGTCATCTTTTCCCTACTGGCAATCGGGGCCACCATCTTCCTTTTGGTACTTTCTTTTTTGCTTTTCCGCAAGGTCAGATCCATCCTCGATTCGGGGAGGGCGACCGTAGGGAATGTTCGCGATATGACCTCCCTGGTGTCCAAGGAGATTATCAAGCCCTTGGCCGTGATCGCAGGTATGGTGCAGGGGTTGCATCGGGCTCTGGAGTTCATGTCTAGATCTTCTAAGAGAAAGGAGGGGACGAGAAGTGACCGGGGGGAATAGATTTTGGGTGTTTCTCATTGGGCTCCTCGTGGGAGGAATTATCGGCTTGGTGCTTGCCATCTTTGTTGCCCGGAGGGTACGAAGGCAGTTGAAGGAGAGGGGCATAGATCTAGGCAGGGCGGGCGAGCTTGCCGCCTTAGCTAAGGAGAGAGGTGACCAGTTTTTGGCAAGGGCGAGAGAGATAATGAGGCAGGCTATTGAGGAAGGAAGAAAGGCTGCTGGCAAGGCCCGCTCCGAACTTGGGGAAAGGTTCGAGGAGGAAAGCGGAGAATAGTCGTATATCGAGGCTTGGGTTAAAAAGGGAGGTTTTACCTCCCTTTTATTTATATTTTGGGTATGAGCCAAAGACCTTGAAGAGGGCGGTCTTCTCGCGCACCCGGGCCAGCGCCTCGCTCACCAGAGGATCGTCATGGTGACCCTCTAGATCGACGAGGAAGATGTACTTACCCAAACTTTCCTTGGTGGGACGTGATTCCACCTTGGCCAGGTTGATAGTTCGCTGGGCGAACTCCTGAAGCACCGCGCAGAGAACACCGGGGCGATCCTCGGCGAAGGAAAAGCAAAGCGAGGTCTTGTCGAAGCCCGTTGCCGGATGGTCTGTGGGGGCGAGGACTACGAAGCGGGTGACATTGGAGGCCTGATCCTGAATCGCTTTGGCTGAGGTTTCCGCCCCGTAAAGCTCTGCTGCTCGCCTGGTTCCGATAGCGGCCGCGGGATAGTCAGAGGTCATCATCTCCTCCACAGCGGCGGCGGTTGAGAGGGCGGCCACTATCTCCACTTTTGGAAAGCAGCGCTCAATGAAGTGGCGGCATTGCCCCAGCGCCTGGGGATGAGAGAAGATCACCCTCACCTCGCTCACCTGGGTCCCTGGCTTGACCAAAAGGTGATGTTCGATGGGCAGAACCAGTTCCTTTCTAATGAGCACCCTCGATTCATGGATCAATAGGTCAAGGGTATCGGTGACCGATCCCTCGATGCTGTTCTCGATGGGCACCACCCCCTCCTCAGCCATCCCTGAATCGACGGCCACAGCGACCGCAGGGATGCTGGGGAAGGGGATGAGTTGGGCGGTTTCATCATAAAGAAGCGCCGCCTCTTCGGTGAAGGTTCCCGGCGGCCCTAGATATGCAATCCTTTTTGCCATTTCTACCCCGAGACTTTCTAGCTACCCGTTAGTGCCGCTCTTAGTGCCTCTTCCGCCTCAGGCCTGGTTACGGCGATTACCTTTGCTTCAGCCTCCAAAATGGTATCTCCCGATGGCACCTGTGCCCCCCACTTTCCGATCATGAGGCAGATGACGCTATCGGGGGGGAGGTCGATCTCCTTCATCCTTTTCCCCGCTACTGAGGAATTCTGAGGGATCTTCACCTCCACAATCTCCAAACTGCCCCCTTTGAGGGTGAGCAAGTGGACCAGGGGGTGGGTGGGCACCTCCTCCTCGATATGCTCCAGGATGAGATTGGTGCTGCTTACCGTGACATCGATGCCCAGTTTTTTGAAAAGCGCTTCATTTTTAGGGTTGTTGATACGAGCGATGGTGCGCGGCACCTTGAACTTGTTCTTTGCTACTTGACAGGCCACCAGGTTGTCCTCATCCTCATTGGTCACCGCGATCAGCATGTCTGCCCTCTCCGTGCCGGCATCGGCGAGGGTTCTTGCCTCGCAGCCGTCGCCGCGCACGACCACGCTACCTAGCTCCTCGGTGATGGCCTCGCATTTTTTAGCATCTTTTTCCAGGATCAACACCTCATGCCCTTCGCTGAGCAATGTCTTGGAAAGATAGTAGCCCACCTTTCCCCCGCCGACGACGATGATATACATCAAAGCCCCCTTAGCTGACGATTACATCTCTCAAAAGTCGTGCCCCTACCGTGGTGGGACTGATGGTTTCCAGACCCAGGGTGTGGTACATCTCCTCACGCAGTGGGTCATAAATGCGGCAAACCACCTTGGGCACCTTGAAAATATGCTTCGCTATCTGAGCGGCCATTACATTGCGGTTATCCCCTTGAGTCACCGCAACAAAGGCATCCGCCTCCTCTATTCCTGCCCTTTTAAGCGAGTCCTCGTCGGTGCCATCACCCACCAACGCTGCGCCCTGAAAGGTGGAAGGAAGCCTTCTAAAACTATAGGGCTCCACGTCCAGAATGGCCACCTTATGTCCATCTTCATCTAATAATGCCGCTAGCTGGGCGCCAACCCTTCCGCAGCCCATGATAACCACATTCATGCTTCCCCCGCTAATCTATGGGTTCTCGCCAAAGCAAAACTCGACAGGGGGCATTCTTGAGCACATAGGGCACAGTGCTCCCCAGGTTGAATTCACCAAAGCGCTTCTTATACCCTATGCCCATTAGGATTAAATCGACGCCTCGTTCCACCGCCTCATCTACCAAGGCAGGTCCCACCTCGCGCGCCTGAAGGAGATCTGTGTCCACCTGGTAGTCCAGTTCATCGGCAATACGCTCAGCGCGTTTAAGTACCTTTTCCCCCTTTTGTGTCTCTGGCTCGATCTCTGTATCCAGGGGGAGGGCCCGTTTCACCTCGATCACATAGACCACGTAGACCTTTCCTTTCCTTCTCTTGGCTATGGTGCAGGCCAGTTCGATGACCTCCTCATCCACCCTCTCCCCGTTCACCGGCACCAAAATCTTGGGTATTTCCATAGGCTCACTACCTGGCTTTGCCCTCCAAGGAGCACATTATAATCCCTGCCGCCGATTCCTGCAATGATTTATCATCGCCAATTACCGGCCATCACCCCGATGACCTCTCCTTGAGCTTTCCTATCTGGGCATCGATAAGCCCGTCGGTGGTCTCTTTGAGCACCTCCAGCTCCTCTAGAGATAGCTCCTCTAATCTTCCCAGGTTATATTGGACAGTAGCTATGATCTGCCGCGATGGACGCTGCCTTGAGTAGATGAAATAGGAGGTGACACTGGCGATTACGGCGCCAAAGAAAAGCATGGTGCCCAGAACCGCCCAAATGCCGCCAATTGTCTTTCCAGCAGTGGTTATCGGTTGGTTAGCCGTCGAGCCCATGGTTTGCATGGCTGAGACACTCCACCACAACGCCTCGCCATAGGAATCCAGGGATTCGTTCACGCCCCGCTCCGCGAAGTACAACCCTGTGGAGAAGAGCAGGAAAAGAACGAGAAGAATGGACAGGATGGGCAGAAGGGGTGTTCGGGTAACGATGTCTCTGAGGATTCGAAAAACCTCCGGGACATTAGGCGCGATTCTCAGCCTTCGCCGCGGCCTTCTCTTTCTCCGAAGCACCTCGTCGCCCGGTCGGATTCTGGGCACCTCTTCGAAAGGTTTTTCTTCTTTCATGCTGAACTACCTCTCTTCGCCTTATGTTGGCTTCTTTAGCGGCGAATTCTACTCCGGTCAACGTTAATTGTCAATGGTCTTGGGGGAAATAAAGCACTTGCTAAATATAACCATCGATAGTAGAATAATACAAATTTCTAGTTTTTAGGGGAGAAGTGGCATGGATAGAGGGACATGGACGGTGAAGAGCGGGTTGGCGCAGATGTTGAAGGGTGGTGTGATCATGGATGTGGTCACCGTGGAGCATGCCAAGATCGCTGAGGAGGCGGGGGCCTGTGCGGTGATGGCCCTGGAGCGGGTTCCTGCGGATATCAGAGCTGCGGGAGGGGTAGCCCGCATGGCGGACCCCGCAGTGATTGTGGCCATCATGGAGGAGGTCTCGATCCCGGTGATGGCCAAATGCCGCATCGGGCACTTTGTGGAGGCCCAGGTTCTTGAGGCCCTTGGCGTGGACTTTGTCGATGAGTCTGAGGTGCTCACCCCAGCCGATGAAAGCCATCACATCTGGAAGCACGATTTCAAGGTGCCCTTTGTCTGTGGCTGTCGCGACCTGGGTGAGGCGCTAAGGCGCATCGCCGAGGGGGCGGCGATGATCAGAACCAAGGGGGAGGCGGGCACGGGAAATATTGTGGAGGCGGTGAGGCATATGAGGGCGGTTATGGACGAAATCCGCAAGATTCAGAGCATGACCACCGATGAGCTGATGGCTGAGGCCAAAGCCCTGGGCGCCCCCCTGGAGTTGGTGCTCGAGGTGCACAAAACGGGAGGGTTGCCGGTGGTGAATTTCGCCGCAGGCGGGGTGGCTACCCCGGCGGATGCAGCACTGATGATGCAGCTGGGCGCTGAAGGGGTCTTCGTTGGCTCCGGCATCTTCAAGGCCAGCGACCCAGAGGTGAGGGCAAGGGCCATTGTTAAAGCTACCACCCATTATCGAGACCCCGAGATCATCGCTGAGGTCTCCAAGGGTCTTGGGGTGGGAATGCCTGGCGTTGACATAAAGACTATCCCCCAGGAGGAGCTCCTGGCTCCCAGAGGGTGGTAGCAGGCGCCTATGAGCCGTTGATTGGAGCCGATAGCAGATTGACCCATGTTGACCGGAGGAACTAGAGCGAAAAAGATAGGCGTGCTTGCCCAGCAGGGTGACTTCTCAGAGCATATCGCTCTCTTGCGCCGTCTCGATGTGGAAGCCTTCCCCGTCCGCTTAGCCAAGGAGCTGGAGGGATTGGATGGGCTCGTTATCCCCGGTGGGGAAAGCAGCACCATGGGCAAGCTGATGAAGGAATACGACCTTACCGAACCGGTGAGGGGGCTTGCTAAAGAGGGCTTCCCCATATTGGGGACCTGTGCCGGCATGATCCTGCTTGCGAAGAGGGTTTCTGGTTTGAATCTGGAGCCCCTTGGGGCCATGGATATAGAGGTGAGGCGTAACGCCTTTGGCAGGCAGGTGGATAGCTTTGAGACCGACCTTGAGATCCCTGTTATTGGAGAGCCCCCATTTCGTGGCGTTTTTATTCGAGCCCCATTTATTGAAAGGGCGGGGGACGCTGTGGAGATCCTGGCTCGGCTTCCCAATGGCATGGGCGTTGCCGCAAGGCAAGGGAACATGGTCGCTTTGGCCTTCCATCCTGAGCTGACCAACGACCCCAGGCTCCATGCCTACTTCTTAAGCATTGTCCACGGCGGGAGGTGAGCGGGTAGGAAATGATTCGATCCCTTTATCCCATCGACCTAGTATCCCTCCCTTTCTTTTCCCGAAGGGCGTTTCCCAATGAGGCGATACCCAGGGACAGGCTGCGCAGAGCAAGCCTTCTATCCGCGGAGGCTTTGTTTGAGCATTGGCTTCCCTTGAGGGGAAGACGGCACACCTGGGTCTCACTAGACCGAGGTCGCATCCTCGGTGTGGTTTCCACTAAGAGTTGCTCCGGTCCCGCCGCTTGGCAGATCGACTATCTTCAGGTTGGTGAGGATGAACATTGCTTTGCTCTCTTGGACAAAGCGAGCGCTGCTGCGGCCGAGAAGGGGGTGAAGAAGATTTTTCTTCGCCTC
>JAUXBC010000060.1 GCA_030619615.1 Dehalococcoidia bacterium | reverse complement strand
GCGCCCTCTCTTCCCTGCCAGAGTTGTCTTCCCAGAGCCCAGACTTTTTGTGGACCTAAGTAGGGTAGTCGCTGTTGACTTGCAAGGGCAAAGCGTGCAAGAGGTCGCACTTATTGCCCTGGTTGGGCGTGACATACTGCGGCACTGTGACTTCACTTATTTTGGCACTGGAGGTTTCTTCACTCTTGCGTATTGACACGGCATCAAGCAACGGAGGTTAAAAGTTCTTGATACCGTCCACTTAGGCCCACCAGGCACGCTGTCGAACAGAGGCCTTGCGCGGAAATGCGGAAGGCCTCTTATTTAAGGGCGAGGCTTTAGCCTCAAAGGTTGGTGCTGAGCCGCCGTAGATACTCCTTGAAATCGGCGCCAATCTGGGGGTGGCTTAGGGCCAGGGCCACCGTGGCCTTGAGCAAGCCCAGGGGATTGCCAGCATCGTAATATTCCCCCTCAAACTCATAGCCGTAAACCGCTTGCTTTTGAAGCATTAGCGCCAAGCCATCGCTGAGCTGAATCTCTCCCCCCCAGCCCGGAGGGGTAGTTTCCAGCGCCTCGAAGATCTCGGGCGTCAGGATATATCTGCCCAGTATTGCCAGGTCTGAGGGGGCCTCTTCGGGCTTCTCCACCACATCCAAAACCTGATAAACACGCTCCTCTATTTGCTTTGGCTTGATAATGCCATATCTTCTGGTCTCCTCCTTTGCCACCCGCCGCACCGCCAAAACGCTCCCTTGATAGCGCTGGAATACCTCAACCATCTGCTTTAGGAGGGGCACCCTGGCATCGAAGATGTCGTCGGGGAGGAAAACAGCGAAGGGCTCCCTCCCGATAAGTTCCTCGGCGCTGAGTATGGCATGCCCCAAGCCGAGCTGCTCCTTCTGCCTGATGTAGCATATGTTGGCCAGGTCGGCGATGCGACGCACCTCCTCCAGTAGCCCCCTCTCCCCCTTTTGCTCCAGGATGTATTCCAGCGCCAAATCTCGGTCGAAGTGGTCTTCAATGGCGCTTTTCCCCAAGGAGGTTACGATGATAATCTGTTCCATGCCTGAGGAGATAGCCTCCTCAACAGTGTATTGGATCAGGGGCTTATTTGCCAGAGGGAGCATCTCCTTGGGTAGGGCCTTGGTTGCTGGCAGGAATCTTGTTCCCCAGCCAGCCGCTGGGATCACCGCCTTACGAATCTTCATCATCCTATTCTACACGAAGCTCATCATGATAGGCAAGTTTTTAGGCTTGACAAGGAACGCCTCTGTGGGATAGTATCACAGGGAGGTCGTGCTAGGCGGGGAGCTAGCGGTGCCCTGTATCCGCAATCCGCTATAGCGGGGCTGAACCCCTACTCGAGGTCTGCTGCTTTCTGGGACTGCCTCTGCAAAGTGGCGTTGAAGGCTGGGTCCTGCGCGGCAGAACACTATGAACCCCGTCAGATCCGGGAGGAAGCAGCGGTAAATAGTAGCCTCTGGGTGCCGCAGGGTTGCCTGGTCGGAGCTGGCTGACAGGGGCAAGCCAGGGGGCGAGATCGACAGTGGGTGCACGACCTCTCTCTTTTACGAAGTGGCGCGCTTAATAATTTCAAATCAAGGAGGGGGCATGGATCTGAATCTTAGGGATAAGGTGGCAATAGTAACCGGGTCAGCAATGGGGATCGGAAAGGCGATCGCCCTCACCTTCGCTGAGGAGGGGGCAAAGGTGGTGATCGCTGACCTGGATGAGGAGAAGGGAAAAGCCGTTGCCGAGGAGATAGGAGCTAAGGGGGCGGAAGCGTTAGTGGTTAAAAGCGATGTAACCAAACTGGCAGAGGCTAACCAGATGGTCAAGGCAGCGGTGGATAGGTTTGGGGCGATAGACATTCTGGTCAATTGTGCCGCCGCCTGGCGGATCAACTTTTTTATGCAAACGACCGAGGAGGATTGGGACTTCGAGATAGCTGTCTGTTATCGGAGCGTACTGAATTGCACCAAGGCAGCGCTGGAATATATGATCCCGCGAAGGATGGGCAAGATTGTGAATATTGGCTCCGATGCAGGAAGGGTTGGCGAGCCTAACCAACCCGTTTACTCCGGGGCCAAGGCGGGCGTCATCGGCTTCACCAAGGGCCTGGCCAAGGACGTGGCTCGACATGGCATCCTGGTGAATGCAGTGTGCCCCTCGATGACCAGAACGGAGAAGATCGTTGACATGGAAAAGATGTTCGAGGAGCAGGGTGGAGACGCCTGGGCGGCCTACCAGGACACGATGCAGAAGATCGTGAGGCTATATCCCCTGCGTAAGTTGGGCACGCCCCAGGATGTGGCAAATATGGTGGTTTTCTTGGCCTCAGATCGGGCCGATCATATAACGGGTCAAACGATCAGCGTCAACGGTGGATATGCCATGGTTTAATGGCAAGGAGTGAGCCGTTGCTCCTTCGTCAAACCAAAGAACAACTTCGTCGCCTCGACCTTCGTGCCAAGAAGGGATTGGGGCAGCATTTCCTCATCGATGATAGGGCGCTCAGGAGTCTCGTCTCAGCAGCAGAGCTTAGCCCTTTCGATACCGTGGTCGAGGTGGGGCCCGGTCTTGGCATATTGACCAGGGAACTGGCGAGGAAAGCAGGCTGGGTTATCGCTATTGAGATCGATCCCAAGCTGGCTTCGGCCCTCGAGGAGACTCTCGCTCCTCTAGCCAATGTCACTATCCATAGCGCCGATGTCTTAGAGAGCGACCCCAGAAGTCTAATTGAAGCGGCAAAGGGTGGCTTTGAAGCCTCGTATAAGGTTGTGGCCAACCTCCCTTATTACATCGCCTCTGCGGTGCTGCGCCACTTTTTGGAGGCATCGCTCAAGCCTAAGATGATGGTGGTTACGATACAAAAGGAGGTGGCTGAAGCCATGGTGGCCCAGCCCGGTGATATGAGCCTGTTGAGCGTCAGTGTGCAATTTTACGGCAGGCCCGCTATTGTGGACTATGTGCCTGCGCGAAGCTTCTACCCCCCGCCAAAGGTGGACTCCGCCATCGTGCGCATCGAGCTTTACGAACATCCCGCAGTGGAGGTAGAGGATGTGGCCAGGTTCTTTGAGGTGGTTCGTGGCGGGTTCTCGGCGCCCCGCAAGCAGTTGCGTAATTCCCTAGCTCAGGGCCTTAAGATAACACCAGGGGATGCTGCTGCCTTGCTCGATAGAGTTGGGATAAGCCAAAAGCGTCGTGCTGAGACGCTAAGCCTTGAGGAGTGGGCTAGGGTCTATAGGGCACTGAAAGGCAATGCTGACCATCTCCACCTATGCAAAGATCAATTTAACCCTTGAGGTTCTGGGCAGGCGAGCCGATGGCTACCATGAGGTCGTTACCGTCCTTCAGGCCATCGACCTCAGAGATACCCTTTGCTTTGAGGAGCATCAAGGGATAAGCCTTCACTGCGATCATCCGAGCCTAAGTTCCTCCGACAATCTGGCGGTGAGAGCGGCGAGGTTGCTTCAGGAGTCCGCCGGCTCTAGGAAGGGGGCGTCGATCTCCCTCAAGAAGGGTATCCCTATCGCCGCAGGCTTGGGCGGTGGCGCCACCGATGCCGCTGCCACCCTGCGAGCCCTTAATGAGCTTTGGCAATTGGGCTTATCGCTCAACCAATTGCTCCATTTGGCATCGATGGTTAGCTCCGATGCCGCCTTCTTCCTTTATGGAGGCACTGCCTTAGGGCAGGGGCGCGGTGAGAGGATAACCCCGCTACCTCCCCTCCCCCCATCTTGGGTTGTCCTGCTCAAGCCACCTATCGATGTTCCCTATAATAAGACGGAGAGGCTCTACGCCTCCCTAAATCCATCCCACTTCAGCCAAGGGCAATTCACCGAAAGAATGGTCGATCTCCTTCACCAAGGGGGTGAGATCCCTAGCTCCTCCCTTTTCAACACCTTTGAGATGGTTGCCTTCGCCGCCTTCCCCGGGCTTGAGGGGTATTGGCAGCGTTTTTCCGCTCTGGGTGCTGAGAATATTCACCTCGCTGGCTCAGGTCCTACCCTTTTCGCCCTGGTGAGGGATAAGAGTCAGGGAGAGGAGCTATATCGCTCCCTAAAGAGGGAGGGACTGGAAGCCTATCTTGTTCAGACTGTGGCAAGACCTTAGAAGTATCTTGAAGTGGAACTCCTTTTCAGGCCGCCTGCTTGACGAAGCTCGGTTGCTGATGTGGGGCAGTTGGGTGAGGAGGGGGATTCTGATATTCTGCCTTCTTTGCCTTCTTGCCATACCTATCGTGCTTGTCACCAAAGGCCTCGATCTGGAGAGCATCGCTGCTTATGGTTATGTGGGGGTTTTTCTGGGCACCTTCCTTTCCAGCACCACGGTCATCTTCCCAGCTCCTGGGGTGGTAGTGGTTGTCCTCGCCGCTGCTATGTTTAACCCGGCCTGGGTTGCTCTGGTGGCGACCCTTGGTGCAGGGCTGGGGGAATTCACCTCATACCTTGTTGGTTACGGGGGGAGAATAGCGATCGGGCAGGAGCACTCGAAGAGGTATAATAGGGCGGAGGACTGGATGAGGCGCCATGGCAGTGTTACCATATTTGTCTTTGCCCTGGTGCCCTTCCTTATTTTCGATCTGGTGGGCATCGCCGCCGGAACACTGAGGTTTCCCTTCTGGAAATTCGTTTTGGCCACTCTTGCGGGACGCCTGCCGGGAACTTTTGTTGTGGCCTATCTAGGATGGTGGATATTGCCCCGCTTTTTGCCCTTTTTACAGTAGAATCGAGTTAGTGACGAAATGGTTATCGACCTACATGTCCATACCACCAAAGGAGGATATGATAGCATCCTATCCCTGCCCCAGTTGATTGAGGAGGCGGAAAGGAGAGGGCTTGATGGGGTCTGTGTCACCGAGCATAACTCTGTTTGGGGCAGGGAGGAGCTGGAGCGCTTTACCTCTGACCACGATGTCATCCTTTTAGGGGGGATGGAGGTGGA
>JAUXBC010000016.1 GCA_030619615.1 Dehalococcoidia bacterium | reverse complement strand
AGCTTAAGGGCCCCGAAGGGGCAGACCTCGACACACAGTCCACATCCGCTGCACTTTTCCGCATTAACGATGGCATTTATGGCCTCGGTGCTGAAAACCCCCTTACCCATCGGTATCGATGCCTTCATGGCGGCACCAACCGATTCATGAATAACATCGGATACCGACTTAGGGTAATGGGCCCCGCCGCAAAGGTAGATGCCATCGCTGGCAAACTCCAACGGCCTCAGCTTTATATGAGCCTCCTGGAAGAATCGTCCTACCCCTATGGGAATTCTAAGGATTTTGGATAGATTCTCGTTTTCTTGGTCTCCCTCAAGGGCTAGAGTCAAGACCACTAGATCCGCCTTGAGTTCGATCGTCTCGCCGAGAAAGGTGTCATACACCTTAACCACCAGGTCCCCACCCCTCTTGGAAACCTCGGGCCTTTTCCCCCGGGGATACCTGACCACAATCACCCCGTATTTAGTGACCACAGGCCCGTAATACTCCTCTTGCCTCCCGGGGAGAACTATATCTTGGGTAAGGATATAAACCTTGGCCTCGGGAAATAGTTCCTTAATGCATTTGGCGTTCTTCAGTGATATGCCGCAGCCGATTCTACAGCAGTAGGGCCTCCCCTCCTCCATGGCCCCCACGCAGTTAATCATGACCACACTGTTTAGCCCCTTTAACTTGCCCTCTTTGAGCAGACCCTCCAGCTCTAGCTGGGTGATAACGCCATCCTGTTTCTGCCCCACATCGACTTCCTTGAGACCGGTGGCGATGATGATGGTGGAGGTGCCGAACTCCTCGATGGCGGAGTTATGGGAAAGGGAGACATTGTAGTTGCCGAGGTATCCACTGATGCCCTCCACCTTGGCTTCGGTGTATACCCTTATATTCTCGTGCTCCATGACCTCCTTTATCTTGGGGCCGATGATCTCCTGGGCCGGGGTATCGTAGGGGAAAACCCTGTTTAGCCTCCTCATTAGGCCGCCGAGCTCGCTCTCCCTCTCAACGAGCCTCACTTTGAATCCCATATGGGCCAAGGTAGCGGCCGATGTTATCCCCGCTATCCCCCCACCGACCACCAGGCATTCCTTACCCACGGGGAGTTTGACATCCTCTAAGGGCTCAAGGAGACGAACTCTGGCCACCGCCATAGCTGTCAGATCTTTAGCCTTTTCGGTAGCCTTCTCTTTCTCCCCTTTATGAACCCAGGAACAGTGCTCCCTGATATTGGCAAACTCAAAAAGGTACTTATTTAGCCCAACCTGCTCACAGGTTCGCTTGAACAAGTAGGCGTGGGTTCTTGGGGTACAAGCGGCAACCACAATCCTATCGAGGGAATGCTCTTTGATGCATTGCTTTATCCTATCCTGATAACCGGTGGCGCATATAAATTTATCGCCTTCCGCAAAGACCACCTCTTCCAGGGTTCTCGCGAACTCAACCACTTCAGGGACGTCAACCACAGCCCCGATATTGTTGCCACACTGGCACACAAAGATCCCGATCCTGGCTTCACTCTTTGCGCCCATCTGCCACATCCCTGAACTTCGTTAATGCCTATTGATGGCCATCACGGCCTTGGCCGCGGCGCCGCTAGCTTGAGCCACCGATTCCGTAATATCCGATGGCTCGCGGCAAAAACCGCAAATGTATATCCCTTCGACATCGGTTTCAAAGGGTCTGGTCAACGGCTCCGCTTCCATAAAGAAGCCTTCCTTGTCCAGGGCGATTCCCAAGATCTTGGCCAAGGCCTCGTTACCATCAGGCGGGGCCAGGCCTGTCGAAAGGATCAAAATGTCCACCATTACCTCTTTAACCTCGCCCGTATCAATGTCTTCGTACCTAACTTTCAGGTCGCTATCGCCCATTTCGCTCACCTTGCTTGGTCTACTCCTTATATACCTAACACCCATCTCCTCAGCCCTCTGCCAAAGCGCCCACTGCCCTTTGCCGTAGGCTCGCCGATCGATATAGAAGATATAGACTTCCGCGTTGGGGATATGTTCTTTGGTCAATACCGCTTGCTTGGTGGCGTACGTGCAGCAGACCTTGGAGCAATATTGCCTGCCCCGCAAGTCCCTAGAGGCCACGCACTGGATAAAGGCTACAACCTGGGGCTCCTTCCCATCTGAGGGCCTCAGCAATCGCCCCTCTGTTGGGCCTGTGGTGTTAAGTAGCCTTTCGTACTGTAAGGCTGTGATCACATTCTTATACACGCCGTACCTGTATTCTGGTATAAGGGAGGGGTTCAAAACTTCGAAGCCAGTGGCCAAGATAATGCTGCCACAATCGATGTCGAGGGTCTTTGGCTTTTGCCAAAAGTCGATGCAGTTTTTCCCTTCCACATCGCGACACTCGGTGACACAGGCCCGGCATCCCCCACCATATTTCCTACAGTTTTCCATATCGAGGGTAAATACTCGGGGAACGGCGTAGGGAAAGGGCATATAGATCGCTCTTCTTTGCACCAAGCCCTGCTCGAACTCGTTGACGGACTTGACAATGCAAACCTCTTCACATCTCGCGCAGGCGGTACAGTCATCCTTCACATACCTCGGCTTCATCGCTACCTTAACCTTGAAATTGCCCACCGAGCCCTTCACTTCCTTAACCTCGGAATAGGCCAGCAGGTGGATGTTATCGTTGGCCACGGTATCTAGCATCTTGGGGGCTTCCATACATATCGAGCAATCATTGGTGGGAAAGGTTTTGTCCAGCATGGCCATCTTGCCCCCGGTGCTGGGCTCCTTCTCCACGATATAGGCAATGTAGCCCGCATCCGCTATATCTAAAGCGGCCTGAATACCCGCGATGCCGCCCCCGATTATCAAAACCGACTTGACCTGGTTGACCACGGCTGCTCCTCAGTCTTCAGGGTAGCACTCTATTTGGGGGAGAATAATTTAGGCCCCCAACTCCTAGTAAGTGGAGGCATTCAAAGGTCCCCGCCATTGGCACTGACAATTATACCATACCTCAGCTCTCCTGACGACCGCGCGGTATTTACTCTTGAGGAAAGAAGGCCTCAGGGCTTGACAGCGAAGGATTTGCGTGAAATACTAAGGAAAAATTGAAAGGGAGGAGGCGAGAAGCTCGTCAGGCTTGGCTTGTTGTGTCTCGCTGCGCTGGGCCTGCAAGTAGAGTAACGGTGTCCAAAGGCGAAGGAGGTCTTATGGGTCTTCCCCTAGAGGGAATTAGGGTTCTAGAGGTGGCGGAATGGATTCTCGGCCCCGCGGCCTGCGCCGTCCTGGGCGATTGGGGGGCGGAGGTGATCAAGATAGAACACCCTGTGAGGGGGGACGGGGGGCGAGGGGTTCTCGCCACCGGGGTAATTCCTATGGCCAAGATAAACTACCTCTTCGAAGTGGCCAATCGCAATAAGAAGAGCGTGGCCGTGGATTTGAACAAGGAGAAGGGGAGGGAGATTGTCTACAAACTGGTGGCGAGGTCGGATGTCTTCCTGACCAACTTTCTGACCACGGCCCGAAGGAGACTCAAGCTGGAACACGAGGACTTGGCCCCTATCAACCCTCGCCTTATCTACATCAAGGTCCACGGTTACGGGCAAAAGGGACCTGAGATTGAAAGGGGGGGTTACGACTTTGCCGCTTTCTGGGCCAGGGGAGGTATCGCATCAGCGTTAGCGGAGCCAGGGGCATTCCCTCCTCCGCAGCGCCCCGGATTTGGAGACATGACCGGGGCCATGTTCTCTGCCGGGGCGGTGGCCGCCGCCCTCTTTGCCAGGGAAAGGACGGGAAAGGGCCAGGCCGTCGACGTGTCCCTTCTGGGCTCAGCCCTTTGGGTAAATGCTTTGGACACCTTGGCCGCCTACATGAGCGGACAGGAGATTACCCAGATACCCAGGGAGAAGGTGGGCAATCCCCTTTGGAACACATACCAGGCCAAGGACGGGAAATGGCTTCAACTGGTTAACCTGCAGTCGGATCGCTACTGGCCTGGGCTTTACAAAGCGATAGGCAGGGAAGATTTGGAGCGCGAGCCCAAGTTTGAGTCCCATGAGAAAAGGTCCCAGAATAACACCGCTCTTATTGAGCTACTGGACGATGTTTTCGCCACCAGGCCTGCGGAGGAGTGGGGAAGGCTCCTCGATGAGAATGGTGTTCTGTGGGCCCCCATGCAAAGGGTGTCTGAGCTGGCTTCGGACCCGCAGGTAGTGGCCAACCAGTATCTTGTTGATATCGATCACCCTGTTCATGGTCCCACTAAATTGGTGGGAAGCCCCGCTCAGTTCAATGACATGCCGGCAAGCATCAGAACGGCTGCCCCGGAGCTGGGCCAGCATACTGAGGAGGTTTTGCTGGAACTGGGCTACTCTTGGGAAGACATGGAGAAGCTGAAAGAGGAGGGGGTAATCGTGTAGCGCCGTAGAGGCCTATCGGAGGTAAGTTTCTATGGTTAAGGAAAAGATCGGCTGGATCGGGCTGGGAAATATTGGCTTGCCCATGGCCAAGAGGCTGGTAGGTGCTGGGTTTGAGGTCATAGTTTGCGCGCATGTGAGGAGGCAGCCGGTCGAGGAGATGAAGGCAATGGGGGCCAGGGAGGTGGCTAACCCCAAGGAAGTGGCTGGGGCTTCCAATATTATCTTTTCCATGGTAAGGGACGTTCCCCAGACCGAGGAGGTGCTCTTCGGCCCCAAGGGGGTATGGGAGGGGGCCAAAAGGGGCTCTACCCTTGTGCTGTCAAGTACCTTGGCCCCGGACTTTTGTCAGGAGGTGGAGGGAAAGGGCAAGCAAAGGGGGCTTCAGATAATTGACGCCCCGGTAAGCGGTGGGCCCAGGGCTGCTGAGGCGGGGACCCTTACCTTCTTTGTGGGAGGGGACAAGAGGGTACTCAGGAAGTGTCGTCCCCTTCTTGAGGCGATGGGCAAGAACATCTTTCATCTTGGGGGAGTGGGGACAGGTCAGGTAGCTAAGCTGAGTAACAACCTAATGCTTATGGCAAGCATCTTGGCTACGGGTGAAGGTATCGCTTTGGCGGAAAAAGCGGGACTCAACTACGATGTCTTGCTCGAAACTATCAAGGTGAGTTCGGGGAACAGCTGGTCTGTGCAGAATTACGATTATTTAGCAATACTGGCTAAGGAAGGTTCAATGGGGCTCCTCTATAAGGATCTGGGCTTGATTTTGGAATTTGCCAGTCATGCTGGGCTCCGCCTACCTCTGGCTGGGCTCGCTTCCCAGCTTGAATTGCCCCCCTTTCCGCCACCGAAAGAGAAATAGAGTGAAGGAGGCGATAGTGCAGCATATTGTCGTTTTGGGAGCGGGTTTCGGCGGCTCGGCGGCAGCTTATCGATTGAGGAAGCTTCTTGACAAGCAAATCGAGATTTTAGTCATTGCCGATTCAGATAGTTATGTTTATCGGCCCTCCTTGCCTGAGGTGGCCCTGGGGCAAAAGTCAGTCGAGGAGATACGCGTACCATTGGCCAAAGCCCTGCCCAGAAAGGGGATAGGCTTCGTAAAGGGCCGAGTCCAAGAGATTTCGCCTTCTTCCTGCTCCGTTGACACCGACGCTGGTAGATTTGATTACGACTATCTGGTGGTTGCTCTGGGCTCCGAGATAGCCTTTGATGAGGTGGCTGGGGCTAGGGAGTACGGTCACGTCCTTTGTGAAGCGGACTACATAATGAAGCTGAGGGAGGCGCTAAATAACTTCGAGAGGGGCTCGCTCTCCATAATCCTGACCCCTGACAACCCTTTTGAACTAATGGATATCGGTTTCACCTTCGCTTTGGAGCACCAGCTCAGGAAAAGGGGGGTACGAGGGTCCACCAAGATACATTATTTCACCCCCAACAGGGTTATACTGCCTCACTTGGGTGAGAAGGCTAGGGGCATCATTCGAGGTATCTTCACAGAAAAGGGCATCGAGGTCCATACAGAGATGTATCTACAAGAGGTGAAAAGCGAGTCCCTGCTATTTCAAGATGGCAAGGAGTTTACTTCTCATCTCTCCGTGCTCATCCCACCTTACCGAGGGCGGCAGGTTGTGGCTAGGTCGGGACTGGGCGATGAGAGGGGCCTTATCTCCACAGACGAGGAAATGAAAAGCCTGAAATTCGACAACATCTATGTCGTGGGCGATGCCTTATGGTTTGAGGGCCCCAAGTCAGCAAGAAGGGCTGTAATTCAGGGGAAGGTGACCGCCCAAAGCATTGCCGGGAGGATCAAGGGGCACAGGAACAGCGCTAAATTTGATGAGCGAGAGCTAAGGTGTATCATGGAGGTAGGCGGGAATAAGGCGGCTTACATCAGAAGCAACACCTTTTGGGGGGGAACCTCAGAAAGGGTGTGGATTGGCAGGATCCCCTACTGGATGAAAGTCTGGCTGGAGAAACGCTTTCTCTTTAAGAATGGTGATATTTGAGCCATAGGAAAGGGCAGGGTGAGCTTTGGCACAAAAGGGGAGCAGCCTCAACGGGCTGCTCCCCTCTTTTCCTGTTTCAGGGCGGCACCCTGACCCTGGTTCACACTCTCCGAGCCCAGCGATACCCGTCCTCTACCGCCGCCCCCTGATTAGCGGGCTTCACTGCGTCGCCAAGGATATAGATCTCAGGCACTATGCCCTGGCACTGCTGTGCCAGTTCACTCACTGAACGCCGACCCCAGCCCAGGATCACCGTGTCCGCCGGGAGGACTTCTGTCCTGCCCTCACGAGTGACCTCCACGCCCTCCGGGGTGATGCGGTCAATGTGGGCATCATAGATAATCTTGACGCCATCATCAGCCATATCCAGAAGCAAATGGTGGCGGCGGTCATAGAGAGACCAGAAATACCGTGCCCCCATAATCCCTTTGCCGAATACCCCTTCTGGCTGGTCCGACACCACGGTGGTCTGCACCTCCTGCCGGGCAAGGGAAAGAGCGGTCTCCGCCGGCTCCCAACTCCCCAACACCACCGCCGTACCCTCCAGCTCCGGCTTCTCCTCTAAATAGCGGTCCACAGTCATCACCTGAGGGAGGTCCACACCAGGGATGTCAGGTATCACCGGCACCGAGCCGGTAGCCACCACCAGCACATCGGGCGCCTCTCGCTCCAACGTCTCCATGGTGACCTCTGTCCCTAAGTGGATTTCCACGCCCAGCTTCTCCAGTTGGGTCCTCTGCCAGGTGACAGTGTGATCCAGGTCCATAGTGTCTACGTAGGGGATATCAGAGGCGATGTTGGTCTGACCGCCCACTCGGTCCTTCTTCTCATATAGCACCACGTCGTGCCCCCGTGCCTGCGCCACCCGGGCGAACTCCATCCCGGCAACGCCCCCACCGGCGACCAGGATGCGCTTGGGTTTCTGCACTGGAGGCAAATACTCCCAGCCCTGGTGCTCCCGATGGAAGACAGGGTTCACCGCACAGGTGCACAGGGAGGAGAAATAGACGCGGGCGTAGCACCAGCCGCAACTGTTGCATTGGCGCACATCTTCATACCGCCCCGCCAGCGCTTTCTTGGGATAATCCGGGTCGGCCCAGGAGGGACGGCCCAGGCCCACAATGTCGGCCCAGCCCTCCTCCACAATCCTTTCCGCCATCCTGGGGTCCATAATCTTGCCCGGCACTCCCACTATGGCTTGAGGATAGAGGCGCTTGACTTCCCGGGCATACTTGATCATATAGCCCTGGTCCCAATAGAGGGAACCCAGAAGAACTGAATGACCCCAGTAATGGGCGATGGAGCCCGCCGTAATATCAATCCAGTCCACTTCACCCGTCTCCAGCAAAGTGGGAACGATGAAGTCATACAGATACTGCTGATCATAGCCGGGATAGGCTGTCTCCGGGGGGCGCTGCGCCTCAGTAGCCGAGACATTGACCGACAAAGCCACTTTAGGACCTATGGCTTTCCGGATCTCTTTGATAGTCGTTTGAATGAACAACTTGCGGTCAGCCCACTTGTCGGTGCGGAGGTTCCAACGGGGGGACATGAACTGCATGGGGAGAGAGCCATGGGTGGCATGAAGCATCACATAGTCATACTCAGCAACTCGCGCCCGTCTTGCTCCCGAAGCGTAACACCCGATAAACTCCGAGACCTCATCCTCGGTAAGCGTCCGGGTGGGTTTGCCGTGATAGGACCAGTCCGCGGGTGTATCGCTGGGTGCCGGCACCCACCGCTTGTCCGGAGGGATATGAATCTGATGGGCAGGGTTGGATAGAGAGCCGGCGCCGAAGAGCTGCAGCCCCGCCAGGGCTCCCTCCCTCTTGATGGCGTCGGCCAACTCCCACTGCCCTGAGATATAGCTATCATCAAAGATGGCGGAGTGGTTCCTGCCTATATAAGCAGTGGGATGTATCGCCGTTGCCTGGACAGTGACCAGGGCATAGCCGCCAGCGGCAATCCTCCGATAGGCTTCCAGCATACGCGGGACGACATAACCCATAGGATCAGCCGCCCCGTCATACATAGGACGGTGAGCAAACCGATTCTTCGCCAGCATGGGACCAATTTGCAAAGGATCGCCTACCTTGGGCACAATCACACCTCCTTGTGGTTAATAGTAGTCAGAAGATTCACGGCTCGAGGACTGTAGATTCACTCTCGCACAAATTCCACCCCCCAGCACCGTATTTACCTCGTGGGCGCTGAAACGCGCTCACCCTTGGTGGCTCGCCGTTACGCCCCCCATGCGGTGGTGCTGAATTAGACAAACCATAAAACAATGAGGGAGACCTTGTCAAGCCTTTATTACGGGGTTAGCGGCGAAAGCGGCGAAAGTCCGGATTCCTCCTCTCGAGAAAAGCGGTGGCTCCCTCAGTCATCTCCTCAGAGCCCGCCATAAGGTAGCCTACCTCTTTGGCCCTCTTCTCGCCGATGATAAGTCCCAGCATGTTCGTGCCCCCGAAAACAGGCGAGCTGCCTACCCTGGGTCCGGTCTGGCCAAATCTGGCTCTCTCCGAGGCGATAGCCAGGTCATAGACAATAACGAGCTCGTTACCGCCACCCATGGCATACCCGTTAACGGCGGCGATTATGGGCTGCGGAATTTGCCGCATGATGGTAAAGGTCTTCAGGGTGTTACTGAAAAGGAGCCGCGCCTTTTCGATATTGAAGCTAGCGAGGTCCCCAAGATACCCCCCAGCGCTAAACGCCCTATCACCAGCCCCAGTACAGCCCCATTCCGCTGGCCGACAGGCGCGTAGATGCGAAAGCTGTCATTCCAACCCCAAAGCCCTGGGCTACGGCATTGAGGAAAGCAGATTTCAAGCCCGCTATCCCCAGGCCATTTACGAGGATCTCTTGGATGCGGCCACCGGGGAGATTCTACCCGAGCAGACCCTGCCTCAGATTGAGGCCATCCCTGACCTACCCATGGACTGGAGCCAGATCGTTACCCGAGATGGTCAGCAGATCCAGACGGTGGGCTCTCACTGGCCTCTCTCTAGGTCGCTGAACAACCAGGAGCGGACCCGCATGGAGCGCACGGGGGTGTGTATGGGCTGTCACCAGAACATGGCCGCCCCCGCTTTCTGGGATGACGAGGTAGTGGCCAAGTATGGACGTATGCTCACTGACGAGCAGCACATTGAGCACATGAACGAGCGGCTAAGAGAGGCCGTAGCCGCTGGTGCCCTGCGCAAGGAGGCAACTCCGCTTACCACCCTCTACGTATTTATCGCTCTGGCGGTTGGCCTGCTTGCTGGCGGTGTCGCCGCGTTTCTGTTCCAGCGTCGTGGTAAAGTCGACCTGAGCAGAAAAAAGTAGACAAACGTTCATATTCTCCACGGCTCGATAAGATTCTATACATTGAATGACTCGGGTACAAGCAAAGGCGAGTACAAACTAACCAGAACTTATAATGTAGAGGATAACCCAAAGCGGTAAGTAGAACATTCTCTTATTACAAATCCTCTCTGAATCTGACCAGATACAAAATGGCCCGAACTCAGCCGCTCGCCCTGCTGTTCGATAGAGATGCAACATAAGGGCGTTTCGTTTAGCGATAGATAGACTTCCATGTCCGGCTACTGACAGACTACAATCATCACACTCAATGTGTTATATTCGTGTTGGGCGCACCATGAATTGTCTGTTTGGTTGCTAAGCGGAGCGCAGCCCGTGAAGTCAAAAGCTGAGATTATCTGATGAACGGTAAAGTGAAGCAAGGATAAACTAGAAGGGAGATGATGTATCATGTCATTGAAGACTGCTGCGGAGTACATCGAGACTTTGCGTCAGCTGAGATTGAATCTTGAGTGATGGGAGGTTTTGGTGATATACTACCCCCTGGAGGGATATTCGTGACGACATGGGAAGAATTGCTCGCCAAGCTTCAAGAAAAAGAAGCCCAAGCTAAGCTGGGTGGAGGCCTTGAAAAGCAACAAGCCGAAAAGGCGAAAGGGAAACTCCTCTGCCGCGAGCGGGTAGATGCCCTAGTAGATGCAGGGTCATTTGTAGAAATCAACACGTTGGCTGAAACCCAGACCTTTGAGTTTGATATGCAGAAAAAGAAAATCCTGGGAGACGGGGTGGTTACCGGGTTTGCCACCATCGAAGGCCGACCTGTTTTGGTTTTTTCACAAGATGTAACCGTTTTTGGTGGATCAGCCGGGCGTGCCCACGGAGAAAAAATCAATTACCTGTTTCGAATGGCGCGCAAGGTTGGTGTGCCTGTGATTGGACTTTATGAGTCTGGAGGGGGACGCCTCCAGGACGGTATTCAAAATGAATCAGGCTATGGGCGAATGTTTTATGAAAATACTTGCTGTTCAGGAGTGGTTCCCCAGATTGCTGCGATCATGGGTGCCTGCACTGGTGGCGGAGTCTATTCCCCAGCTCTTATGGACTTCATTATTCAGGTCGAAAAGACTGCCCAGATGTTTATTACCGGACCTGCAGTAATCAAAGAAGTGATAGCAGAAGAGATTACCTTTGAAGAATTGGGAGGAACTGAGACTCACTCACGGCAGTCAGGGGTGACTCACTTGGTAGCCAAAGATGATGCCGATTGCTTAAGGTTGATCCGAAAACTGTTGTCCTATCTCCCTCAAAACAATAGGGAAGGCCCGCCGGTGACCCCAAGCCGAGATGACCCATTCCGCTCCAACGACATCCTTACCGAGATCGTACCCGCAGAGCCCCGCAAGACATACGATATGCGTTTGGTGATTCGGGAAATCATGGATCAGTCAGAATTTTTTGAGATTCAGCCCGTCTTTGCTCAAAACATAATCATTGGCTTCGGCCGCCTGGACGGGCATGCGGTGGGGGTGGTAGCTAACCAACCTCTTTATTTAGGTGGAACCATCGACATTAACGCGGCGGACAAAGCCGCCCGGTTTATCCGGTTTTGTGATTGCTTTAATATCCCATTGGTCGTTTTGGTCGATGTACCAGGTTACTTACCTGGGTTAGATCAGGAGGAAAAAGGAATTATACGGCATGGCGCCAAGATGCTCTACGCTTTTTCTGAGGCTACTGTACCCAAGATTACCTGCGTACTCCGAAAGGACTATGGTGGGGCCATCCCAGCTATGTGTTGCCATGAAACAGGTGCAGATTTACTGTTTGCTTGGCCCACTGCCGAGTTCGCCATGCTGGGGGCGGAAGCCGCGGTGACCATTCTGTATAAGAAAGAAATCGCTGAGGCAGATGATCCAAAAAGGGTTCGTCAAGAAAAACTCAAAGAATATAAGGAAACTATCCTCTCACCTTATCATGCGGCGTCGAAGCAATACATAGACGGCGTTATTCGGCCGGCGGACACCCGCCGCTGGTTTATTTATGCACTGAACTTGTTAAAGGACAAGCGGACGGAAGAGGTGATATGGAAAAAGCACGGAAACATCCCTTTATAAATCACATCTAAAGATGTGACTTAATGAACCTTACATGTTAAGGGAGATGAGGATGAAGCTGAAAACTGCACGAGAATACATTGAAAGTCTACGCGGACTCAAACTGGATTTGTATTTATTTGGGGAAAGGGTAGAAAATTGGGTGGACAATCCAATTATAAGACCTTCAATCAATTCTGTTGCCATGACCTACAAGGTTGCCCACGAGCCTAAGAACGAGGATCTGGCGACCACGGACTCGATGCTCACAGGGAAGAAAGTAAATAGATTCAATGCACTGTTCAAAAGCACCGATGATATGGTCAGTAAGGTAAAATTACAGAGGGAGCTGGGACAGAGGACAGCCTGTTGTTTCCAGAGGTGCGTTGGTCTTGACGGGATCAATGCTGTTTTTAGCACCACCTATGAAATTGATCAAAAGCACGGAACCGAGTATCATCACAGGTTTAGAGAGTGGCTGAAGTATGTTCAAGACAATGACCTCTGTCT
>JAUXBC010000050.1 GCA_030619615.1 Dehalococcoidia bacterium | reverse complement strand
CTGCTGTAGTCACCCAAATCGAATTTAACCCCCAACAGACTGCGGCTCCATCGAAGTGGCATACATGGGTTTCAAGACCTCGGCTCCATGGCTTTAACCTCTGGCCACCGACAAAGGTTTTCGCCAGTTCAGCATAAGTGGCTCTTTCCTTATCCCGCCACTGGTTAGGTCCAGGTATAGGATGTTTCCCGCGTATCCAGGGATACCCATCTTAGGCCACCTCCTTCCTCTTTTTTCCTTGGATCAAGGCCCCATAAGGACAATATCTGGCACAGATGCCACAGTTGTCGCATCTATCGGTGAAGGAGATCTCATATTCGTTCTCTCCCCCGACCAGCCTCCGAATTGCGATAGCAGCCTTCAAGGGATTAAAGGCCTTTTCAAAGCGAAGGGAACAGCGCAGCTCGCAGATGAGGCATCCTGTGCACTTTGCCGCATCAACCTTGATCGGGGGCTTCTTCCTACGAGTTACCAAAATACACCTCCTATAATATGCGGCTCGCCATCGGGCATAATTCGGCTTTCAGCCCTCGCCAAGGGCGACCAACATATCCCGGTCAAGCCCCATGCGCTCCTCCCTAAAGAGCTTGCTAGCCATCTGTTTCAGGTCATCGGCGACGATCAAATCAAATTCAGCTTAGTCCAGAACATCCCTTTGCAGATCTACCCCCGGGGCAATCTCCTCGTTATTCTAATCTTGGCTGGCATCCAAATCAATCCCTAGCTCTTTCAGCTTCTCCGCTGTGGCACTGGGCTGGGGTTAGCCATCGCTAGGGAAATAGTCCGGGCTCATGGTGGGGACATCGAGGCCAGGAGCGCCTTAGGGGGAGGGGCGCAGTTCATTGTAAGGCTGCCCACTAATTTGCCCGCCGCGCTGTAGAAGGGACAGTAGTTTGCGCTGGCCCCTATCCAGGCTCCCCGCTTGCCCCTGGAGGAATGTTGCCCCAGCGGCTGGGAATTGGGTGCTAGAGCCACATGATCCTTGACCTTACAGGGACTGTGCAGTATAGTTGGCCAGCAAACATACACGGAGGGAGTTACATGTTCGAGGTTCTTATGACTGAAGAGCAAAAGAGGCTCAGGGACGAGGTGCGAGACTTCGTCAAGAGCGTGCCGCGGCAGCTCATTCTCGATATGGATGCTGAAAAAGTTAGCTTCCCCAAGGAATTTCTGGTGGAGGCAGGAAGAAGAAATCTCCTCGGCCTGAGGTTCCCACACGAGTACGGAGGGAGAGGGCTTAAGTGGGTGGACGAACTCATCGCCCTGGAGGAAATAGGCACCCTGGGAATGTCCCTGACCTGCCTCTACCAAGTGGTGTCTATCGTTGGGGAGACCTTGAATGTCTTTGGAAATGAGGCGCAAAAAGAGAAGTACCTCAAGCCCACCGTGGAGGGCAAGATGTACTGTGCCGAGGCCCTCACCGAGCCCAGGGGAGGAAGCGATTTCTTCGGTGCCACCACTGTAGCGCGAAAGGAGGGCAGCCATTATATCCTCAATGGACAGAAGCGCTTCATCGTGGGGGCTGAAGGCGCCGATTATTTCGTGGTATATGCCAACAGCAACCCCGGGGCCTCGCCCCGCGATGCGCTCAGCCTCTTCATCGTGGAGAGAGATATGGGGGTGGAGGTGAAGTATATCTATGGTCTGATGGGGACTCGCGGCGGTGGCGTGGGGAGGATAGTCTTCCGCGATGTCCGTGTCCCAGAGGAGAACCTGGTAGGGGAGGAGAACGGCGCGTCAAGGATCTTCTGGCAGATGATGATACCGGAGAGGATCTCCTCTGGCGTCACCGGGGGCTCCCGAGCCATACTGGAGATAGCCGCCAGGTACGCCAATAAAAGAAAGGCCTTTGGCCAACCGATACGAAATTTTGAGGCGGTCAGCTTCAAAATAGCCGAGAGCATTACCAAACTGGATGCCGTCAGCGCTTTCGGCTACGCTGTGGCAAAGACGGTGGACGAGGGAATAGGCACCAGGGGCTATCAAAGGAGGCTGGTGTCTGAACTGAAGAGGCTTTCCACCGATGTGCAGTGGGAGGTGGTAAATGATGCCATGCAAATCCTGGGCGGCATTGGCTACACCAACGTTTTTCCCGTGGAACGAGCGTTGAGAGACGCAAGGCTGGCCGGGATATGGACCGGCACTAATGAAATCATGAACCTCATCATCCAGCACGAGTATTATCAGGAACTCCTCACCAAGACGGTCGAAGGCAGAGACATGGAGGCCGATGTCCCCATCACCGAGGCGGAGGCAGCGGAGGAAAAGGTCTACGAGTGAGACGCGCCCTGGTTTCCGCCGAGATGCTGCCCCCCTCCCTGAGGCGCAGCTTCGAGGAGGACTATGGGATCAGCATCTCCGATTGCTATGGGACTGCCGACCTCGGGCTCCTGGGCTATCAATGTAGCCACAAAGTGGGGATGCACATCCCCGAGGATATGATTGTGGAGATAGTCGATCCAGCCACCGGGAAACAGCTTGGCCCCGGTGAGGTGGGGGAGGTGGTGGTCACCCCCTTCAATAAGGTCTATCCCCTGATCCGCTTTGGCACCGGCGACCTTTCCTGCTATACCGATGAGCCTTGCCCCTGTGGCCGGACCTCCTATAGGCTCCTGGGGATATTGGGCCGGGTGGGGGATGCCGTCAAGGTGAGGGGGATGTTCATGCACCCCAGGCAGATCGAGGAGGCCATCTCCAGATTTCCCGAGATATCCAGGTTTCAAGTGATCATAGGGCGG
The DNA here is from genome assembly GCA_030619615.1 of Dehalococcoidia bacterium. Lineage (GTDB taxonomy): Bacteria > Chloroflexota > Dehalococcoidia > E44-bin15 > E44-bin15 > E44-bin26. The sequence goes on along the minus strand of JAUXBC010000050.1, from coordinate 3,226 downwards.
GTAGGTCACAGGGATGAGATGACCCTCAGGGTGGAGCTTGCGCAGGATGTGGACCGTGAGAAGCTATCCCAGTCCATAGATAGGAGCATCCAGGAAGTATGCCGTCTCAAGGTTGACCGGATCGACTTCCTCTCCCGGGGGACCATCCCCGAGGAGCACAAGAAGCTGGTGGATGAAAGGGCTTGGGAATAGGGTTAGCCACCGCTACAGAGCGCCTCCGTCTTTGCCTAGGTGGGGTCTACCGAACCGTTGGGCGAAATCCTAAGCTGACAGGTTTCGAGGTCGGCGGTTCAAATCCGCCCGCCCCGACCACAGAAGAGAGTACCCCTGAATAACTTTGTGGCTTTCGCTCTTGGTAAAGGAGGTTTGGCGATGCCAGCCATAAAATGCCCCGGGTGCGGAAAGGAAATAAAGTTCTTCCTCATCGAAAATGCATATGAAGGCCCCCTGAAATGCGCCTCATGTAAGGGGCTATTTAAAGTCAGTATAGAGGGGGAGGAGCTGAAAGCTTGGCAGCCAATGACGGAGGAGGAACTGAAGGCTAGCCAGGAAATAGAGGCCCTGAAAGCCAAATTTAGGCGCACTCCGCGGAGCGATTGAAGAATATCAGCTAGCATCAAATACCCTTCATTGGTTTTGCCTGGCTTTTGGGCGAAGATACGCAATCGTACCTCTAGCTCGGTGGATAGAGCGAGGAGAATGTTAAGGGAGGAGGTTCAGTCATATAGATCGATGAAGCTGAAGGAGGCAAATCCTGCCTTTCATTGTGCTGACCCTTATAGGTTTTCCCCTTGAAAGATTCCCCCATAGCCCTCCGAGGATTCCCTGGTCAAGAGAAAGAATACAAGCTGCAGAATTCTTGCGTTGCGGCTTAGCCGGAAGCCGTAGGGATTGTAGACCAGCATGAGGGATTGGGATCGTCCGCAATAGCCAGCATCCCAGACGGCGGTATGCATGCTTACCCCGCATCTAAGAAGGCTGGAGCGAGGCTTACCGAGAGCGATAAGGTTCTTAGGCAGGTTTAGAATCTCGTTGTAGGTAACCAAATAGCAGCCGGCAGGCAGATTGAGAAAGCCAAGGGCATCGAATTGCAGAGGGCTATAGCTGGAAAGCCTGCGTTCCTCAGCTACGGAGCCTATCTGGCCCCCAGACGCAATGAGAGCGACGCTTCGCACCGTAAGGTCGATCCCGTTGGGCTGTATTTGCTCCTCTAACTCAATGGGACCCTCAATTAGCGGTGGGGTTCTCTGCACCAAGTCAAGGATATCTTGTTTTGATAGTACAGCACCCACGGCCTATCCTTCCTTAAAAGGTTCCGAATCTAGACCAATCCTGCGTATCGGGAGTCCCTCTCGTAAATAGGATGATAGTGCGCCTTTGCTTTTTGACTGTACCACACTGGGATGGAGCGTGCAAGAGCTCACAGGGGATGGAGGATATTATCGCCGGGATGGAAAAATTGAAGGGGGTGGTGTAAAATGGTGAAGCCAAGCTTTGCGTCAAAGAAAGGGGGAGATGTGAAGCCTCAAAGGGAGAAGGCGAGGACCTTTTGCCGGATGTGCGCGGGTAGGTGTGGCCTCCTGGTGACGGTGGAGGGGGGAAGGGTTGTTAAGGTCCAAGGCGACCCTGAGAGCCCTTTAAGCAAGGGGGAATTATGCCCCAAGGGAGCGGCGTTGCCGCAGATCCTGTACCACCCTGACCGCCTCAGGTATCCGCAAAGGCGGGAGGGAGAAAGAGGAAAAGGGGAATGGGTCAGCATCTCCTGGGATGAGGCCCTAAACACCATTGCCCAGAGGTTAACCAACTTTAAAAGAGATTTCGGGCCTGAGTCGCTGGTGATAGGACTGGGAGACCCCAAAGGTCTGGAGCTAGCCTTCGCCCAAAGGTTCGCCAGCGCCTTCGGAACCCCCAATGTTGCCACCCCCGGTCACGTATGCCATATGCCCAGGGGGCTTGCCTCCGCCTTCACCTTTGGCTCCCCTTGCCTTGGAGACAACCAAAATCTCCCCAGTTGCATAGTAGTGTGGGGAAACAATATGCTTCAGACCCATGATGCGAGTATCACCAGGTCACTGCTTCGCTCCGCCTTGAACAAAGGGGCAAAGCTCATTGTAATAGACCCCCGAAAGACAGAGCTGGCCTCTCGGGCTGAACTCTGGATTAAACCCAGACCGGGTAGCGATGGCGGCCTGGCTTTGGGTGTGATGAAGGTGATGATAGAGGAAAATCTTTGTGACCAGGATTTCATAGCTAATTGGACTACAGGCTTCGACCGGCTGAGGGAGCATATCAAGAACTATCCCCTGGATGTGGTGGAGGAGATAACCTGGGTGCCCAGGGAGCAAATTGCGGAGACAGCGAGACTATACGCTCAGACTAAGCCTGCTACCATTCAGTGGGGAAATGCCTTGGAGCACACCTCAAACAGCTTCCAAACATGCCGAGCCATCTCTATCCTGAGGGCGATCAGCGGCAATGTAGACATCCCTGGGGGAGATATAATGCCAAGTCCCCTTCCTATAACGAGGCCGGGGCATTTCATGCTCCTCAGGGAATTTCCTAGGAAGCTGGAGAGAATGATCGGGGGAGAGTTCAAACTGGCTGCCACGTCGGCATTTATACCAAGGCAGTCGGTTATCAAGGCCATTTTGGAGGCTGAGCCCTACCCGGTGAAGGCAGCGCTGCTCATTGGCACCAACCCTTTGTTGACTTACCCTAATGCTAAAGAAACCTACAACGCCTTGATGAAGCTGGAGTTCCTGGTGGTGTCGGAGCTTTTCATGACGCCCACCGCTGAACTGGCCGATATAGTCCTTCCCGCTGCCACCAACTTCGAGTTCGATGAAATTGGTCCCTATCCCAGCCCCTACCTCCGAGCCTATCCCAAAATAGTGGAGCCTCCCGGCGAGTGCTGGTCCGACATGAGGATGATAAATGAACTGGCTAAGAGGGTGGGGCTTGAGGAATATTTCTGGGCCGACGAGAGGGATGCCCTTGATCTAATCCTACAACCCAGTGGCCTAAGCTTCGAGGAATTCAAGAAAGAGGGGATTCTTCAACCAGAGAGGAAGTATAGAAAATATGAGGAGTCTGGATTCAGGACGCCATCGGGCAAGGTGGAAATATATTCCCAGCAACTGGAGGAGCTGGGCTATAGCCCCTTACCTATCTATAACGAGCCCCCCGAGACCCCTTATAGCTCTCCAGAATTAGCGAGGGAGTATCC
>JAUXBC010000040.1 GCA_030619615.1 Dehalococcoidia bacterium | reverse complement strand
TGTTTTCCAAGTATTTCCTCAGGTTCATATCCTAGAATCTCCTCGACAATAGGGCTTGCGTAAGTGTATTTTCCATTAGCGTCGACCTCCCAAATCCACTCCAAAGCATTCTCTGCGATGTCTCTAAACCTCTTTTCACTCGCGCGCAGCTCCTCCTCCGCCCGCTTGCGCTCGGTGATGTCCCGGAAGATGCCCTGGATTATCGGTTTTCCTCCGACCAAGGTTACAGAGGCAGTTATGTGGACGGGTTTTATTTCTCCTGATTTGGTTATTACCTCTGCCTCTTCGTCAACAACCCCTTTCTGTTCTATATGCTTTTTGAACACCTTGGCATAATATTCTGCTTGTTGCGGTGGATGGACCATTGTTTGATGGTATCCTATGATCTCCTCCCTTTTTTTCTGCAAAAGGGTTTCTGCTGCTTTATTACAGTTAATAATCAGGCCTGTCTCAGGATCTCCCCATAAGATGGCATCCTTTGCATTCTCAAATGCCAGTCTGAATTCTTCCTCGCTCTTGCGCAGCACCTCCTCCGCCCGCTTGCTCTGGGTGATGTCCCTGATGATGCCAATGATAGCGCTCCCGCTCTTATACTCGGTTACCCTGCTTGGGCGGAATTCCGCAGGAAACGTCGAACCGTCTTTTCTGAGCAACGTCAGTTCCAGCATCTCCGGTACTGGTTGACGGCCACCCATTACTGCTTGATACAACTCCACCATTGGTTGCCTCTCTTCTGCGGAAAGGAAGGTAATGAACGGCAGCCCGACTACTTCTTCCACAGTGTACCCACCCATTTGGGCCATCTTTTCGTTCACAAAGACTACCTTCCCCTCTTGAAGCAGCAGATAGCCATCATTGATGCCCTCCACCAGATCCCGGTATTTCTCCTCTGATGCTCTTAGCGCCTCCTCAGCCCTCTTCCTCTCGGTGATGTCGCGTGCAACTCCTACGATGCCCACAGGCCGGCCGTCTGGGTCACGAATAAAAGCCATTCCGACCTCGGCCCACACTGTCGAGCCGTCCTTGCAGTTAAGCTCTAGCTCCAGCGTCCGCGACCTGAATAGATCCTTTTGCTCCGTGTTTTCCACGGACAGTTCTTCCTGTAGAGCCTTCATGGCAAGCTCAAGGGAGGCAGGAGTCAGTAGTTTATCCAACGTCTGGGCCATCGCTTCCTCAACGCTATAGCCTAGCAGACGCGTAACGGCGGGGCTGACGTAGGTAGGACTCAGGTTCATATCGCCGGTCCAGATGACGTCTGTTGCGTTCTCAGCGAGCAGACGATAGCGTCTCTCACTCTCCCTCAGCGCCTCCTCCGCCCGCTTGCGCTCGGTGATGTCCCGGAAGATGCCTCGGGTAGAAACGGGCTTGCCATCCTCGAAGAGACAGTTTACGCTCCCCTCGACCATGATTGCCCTACCGTCCTTGGTCACGAACTTGGCTTCAACGCGATCAACCCTTTCTCCGGCTATGACACGCTGGAATACTTCCGTGCAGTGCGCCAGGCTGTCGGGGTGAATGATGTCGAACAAAGAAAGGCCGGCGATCTCCTCTTCCGTGTATCCAAGTGTCTCCCGCCATTTGCGGTTCACATACACCAGGCGGCCGTCGGGAGCCACGCTCTGGATGAGGTCATTGGCGTTGTCTAAGAAGTCCCGCAACCGCTCCCCGGTCTCTCGCAGCTCCTCCTCGGCCCGCTTGCGCTCAGTGATGTCCATGAGACTTCCTTCCTCTGCTCGCTCTCCTTTGTATTTCTCGACCCCAGTCTATATGATTGGCTCACGTTATGTCAATCCACCTCTGGTACTACCGGCCCCCGCCACAAGTTTCCGTAAGAAAAAATATCCCAACATGTTAAGGCGGAGCGGGGACAAAGTCAATACCTCGCTTAAGATCAAAGGCCGGCGCGCTGGATTATGTCTTCCAGTACCGCTCCCTGGCCGAGCAGCATGATCTGGAATACCTGGAGCTGCCCGAAGAGATCAACCTATCAAGCCCAGAATTCGCCGAATTCTACTCCCACGCCCAGGTAGTGGTCAGCGGCAAGGAGCCCGGAGAAGGGATCACCGTGGTTGGCGCACCCATCATTTATGGGGTTACCATCCCCAAGAACGCCCCCCACCCAGATTTAGCGATCGCTTTTCTAAAGTTCCTCCTCGGTGCCGAGGGGCAGGCGATAATGGCGGAGAATGGTCAGCCTCCCATCGTCCCTGCGATAGCCAGCGACGCAATGAAGCTGCCGCAGGAGCTAAGAGATTTTGTCAGCCAAGATAAATAACTTCTACCTGCTCGAGGGCCTGTTTGACACTTGAGTCAGCGATCGAAGAAGATGTGCCTATAAAAAGGTAGGCGTGCAAGGCAGACTCACATCCACCCCCTTGCACGCCCTACGAGGAGCCAAACCACGGGCTGGATTGGCTTGGCTCACATCAAATGTCGGAGCAAAAGACCGCTGCTAAGGACGTCGCCCGGCGCGAACCCTCACTACCACATAGACAGCCACAGGAACAAGCAATGCCATAAGCGTAAACCACACCTTCCTCGTGGTGCACCTCCTCCTCGGCCACGATTTTCCGCTATCATATTGCGTCTCGCAGGTTGCCTGCTCGTCTCAATCCATTCTACGGTATGTGCTTACACCTTAGTCAATAGTACTTTAGAACCAGACAAGGAAAGGATCAAACTGAGTATTGGCGAGTACCACGGCCTGCGGCGAAATTGACCAACCAAGGGGACCATGGTATAATTTTAGCGGAGCATCAAGGTTTGGAACAGATAACCCTCTCGCTTAATGGATCACAGGTAAACGGCCGACCTGGAACAACCATCCTCGACCTCGCTCAACAAAACGGCATTCATATTCCTACGCTGTGCCACGATCCCCATCTCATCCCCATAGGTGCCTGCCGCGTTTGCCTGGTGGAGAATGAGGCCACGGGGGCCTTGCTCGCTTCCTGTGTCACCCCTATCGCCCCGGGGATGGTGATTAACACCGAATCCCCCAAAGTACTGGAGGCAAGGCGAACCGTTGTCGAACTTCTCCTTGCCAGCCATCCCGATTCTTGCATAATCTGCGACAAGGGCAACCGCTGCCAGCTGAGGAAGATTGCTTCAGATCTGGAAATTGGACAGGTTCGCTTCGGCAAGACGCGGCACTACTACCCAATAGAGGACACCAATCCCTTTCTAGAGAGAGACCTGAGTAAATGCATCCTTTGTGGCAAGTGTATAAGAGGCTGCCAGGAGTTGCAGGGGGCATGGGCCATTGATTACGCCTATCGAGGATTTGATTCTAAGCCGGCAACATCCCTGGAGGTGCCCCTGGAGCAATCCCCCTGCGAGTTTTGCGGGCTTTGCGTCTCTCTATGCCCTACAGGTGCCCTATATGAGAAAATGAGAAAGTATAAGGGCAGAGAGACGAAGCGTGTCCGAACCATCTGCCCCTTCTGCGGCTGCGGCTGTGGCATCTATCTTGAGCTTCGAGACCAGGAAGTGATCGGCGTCAGTGCTGACGCTGAAAACCCGGTTAACAAAATCTCCCTGTGTGTCAAGGGGCGCTATGGCTACGATTTCATCAACCATGGCGATAGACTCAAGAAGCCCTTGATCAGAAAGAATGGAGAACTCGAAGAGGCAAGCTGGGAGGAGGCCCTCGATCTGGTGGCCAGCAAACTGGAGCAGATTAGAGGGGAGAGCGGCGCTGACAGCATAGCCTGTTTAAGCTCTGCTAAGAGCACCAACGAAGAGAATTACCTTCTCCAGAAATTTGCCCGGGCGGTAATCGGAACCAATAACGTTGACCACTGCGCCCGTTTGTGCCACTCGGTAACAGTGGCTGGCCTGGCCATCTCCTTCGGAAGCGGGGCGATGACAAATTCCATCGCTGAGATCGAGGATGCCGATGTTATATTGATCACGGGGAGCAATACCACGGAAACCCACCCCATCATCGCCCTCCGGGTTAGGAGGGCCGTAATGAAAGGGGCGAAACTGATTGTGATCGACCCCAGGAAGATCGACATCACAAAATATGCCACCTTGTGGCTTAGTCAAAACCCGGGGACCGATGTCGCCTGGCTAAACGGGCTGATGCATATCATCATCGAGGAGGACCTGTGGGATAAGGATTATGTTGAGAAGAGGACGGAAAAATTTGAAGAGCTTAGAGAGACTGTCAAGAAATATACCCCCGATTTTGTGGAGGGGATCAGCGGCATCCCCCAAGATAGATTGAGAGAGGCCGCCCGTATCTATGCCTCTGGCGAAAGGGCAACAATCCTCTATTCTATGGGGATTACTCAACACACAACGGGAACGGACAATGTTAAATCGATAGCCAACCTCGCCATGTTGTGCGGAAATGTGGGCATTGAGAGCGGCGGGGTCAATCCCCTTAGGGGACAGAATAATATGCAGGGTGCCTGTGATATGGGGGCTCTGCCAAATGTGCTTCCGGGTTATCAAAGACTCAGCGACCAAGAAGCAGCGCCAAAGTTTGAAAAAGCTTGGGGTAGGAGGCTTCCGGCCAATTCAGGTTTGACGGTGGTGGAGACGATGAGGGCTGCCGAAGAGGGAAAGATAAGGGCGATGTATATTATGGGTGAGAACCCAATGATCAGCGACCCCGATCTAAAGCATGTGGAGGCCGCCCTCAAAAAACTGGACTTCCTGGTGGTTCAAGACATCTTCTTAACGGAGACAGCCCAACTTGCCCATGTGGTGCTTCCCTCGGTTACCTTCGCCGAGAAGGACGGAACCTTTACCAACACCGAGAGAAGGGTGCAAAGGATAAGGGAGGCCATCGATCCCATCGCTGAAGCAAGGCCCGACTGGCAGATCATCTGCCAACTTGCCTCCAGGATGGGCTATAAGATGAATTACGAACACCCCTCCCAGATCATGGAGGAGATTGCGAAATTGACCCCCAGCTATGGGGGGATCTACTACGATAGGTTGGAAAAGGAAGGGCTGCAATGGCCCTGCCCCAATAGAGACCATCCGGGGACAAGGTATCTTCATAAAGATAGATTCACCAGGGGGCTGGGCTTGTTTCAAGCGGTGGAATACATACCGCCCGCGGAGACCCCCGATGAAGACTATCCCTATATCCTCTCCACAGGGCGGGTGCTCTATCATTACCACGCCGGCTCGATGAGTCGTAGATGTCAAGGGCTGGATGAAATCTATCCCGAATCCTTAGCAGAAATAAACCCTTCGGATGCCCAGGAGCTAGGGGTGGAAGATGGGGAAATGGTCAGGATAGCATCGCGCCGCGGCGAGGTTGAAGTCAAAGCTAAGGTGACGGAGAGGGCACCCAAGGGGGTGGTTTTCATGAACTTCCATTTCAACGAGGCGGCGGCAAATATCTTGACCAATCCCGCTTTAGACCCTGTGGGCAAGATCCCCGAATACAAGGTCTGTGCGGTGAGGATGGAAAAGGCTTAGCGGAGAGAAGGCCATGAAGGGTGGAGCAATAGACATGAGCAAACTGGACCCAATTTTGACCAAGCATGAAGGTCAAAAGGAAGCCTTGATCTCGGTGCTGCAAGAGGTTCAAGGGGAGTTTGGCTATGTGCCCGAGGAAGCCATCGAGCGCATTGCCGACGCGTTAAAGCTATTTCCGAGCCAGGTTTATGGCGTGGTTACCTTCTATAGCCAGTTTTATTTGACACCCAGAGGCAGAAACACAATCCGAGTCTGCCGGGGCACAGACTGCCATGTTCAGAGAACAACGTCTTTGCTAGCGGCCATAGAACAAACTCTAGGGATCAAAGAGGGCGAGACAACCGATGACCTCAGGTTCTCCCTAGAGCCTGCTACCTGCCTGGGGAAATGTTCCCTAGCGCCAGTAATCATGGTCAATCGCGACTATTATGGTAAGATAGTACCCCGCGAGCTGGAAACTATTCTGAAACGGTATGAGTAGTGAGGGTATGATTCTATGGAAAAAATAAGAGCCCCGGAGGAACTGGAGTCTCTTCGGGAGACAATAGTTCAAAAAATGGATCCAGCCAAGACATGCGTAAGGATATGCATGACCGGTTGTCGAGCCTATGGAGCCGGGGAGGTCAGGGATGCCTTTAATGAGGAGATCAAAAGGCGGCGCCTTGAGGAAAAGGTGGAGATCAGGGAAACCGGGTGCCACGGCTTTTGTGCTCGGGCTCCCGTTATCGTCATCGATCCCCAAGACATCTTCTATCAGCAGATAACCGCTGAAGACGTAGCCGAGATTGTTTCCCAAACCCTGCTCAAAGGCAACATCATCGATCGCCTGGTTTATGCTGAGCCAGCAACTGGTGAGAAATTCCCCTTTACCTCTGATGTGCCCTTTTACAAAGGACAGACAAAGAATGTGCTTCACAATTGCGGTCGGATCGACCCCAGAAATATATCCCATTATATTGCCCGCAACGGGTATGCCGCCCTGAGCAAGGTGCTTACGACCATGACCCCGGAGCAGACCATCGAAACTGTGGAGAGGTCTGGGTTGGGAGGACGGGGGGGCGCTGGTTTCCCCACCGGGAGGAAATGGAGGTTTGTCAGGGCTGCCCGCGGCGATCCCAAGTACCTTATCTCTAACGCTAGCGAAGGGGACCCCGGCTCCTTTAAGGATCGTGCTCTGCTCGAGGGGGACCCCCATAGTGTCCTAGAGGGGATGCTCATCGCCGCTTACGCTATGGGGGTAAAGGTGGGTTACATTTATGTTAAAGCAGAATACCCCATGGCGGTGGAGCGCCTAAGAATCGCTATTTCTCAGGCGGAGGAACTGGGGCTCTTGGGTGAAAGCATCTTCGGCTCCGACTTCAGCTTCGAGATCAGGATAAAGGAGGGCGCCGGCACCTACGTTTGTGGCGAGGAAACGGCTATCCTGGCATCTATCGAAGGGAAGCGGGGGATGCCCCGTCCCCGCCCCCCATTCCCGGCTCAATCCGGCCTCTGGGGCAAGCCGACCAACATCAACAATGTGGA
>JAUXBC010000056.1 GCA_030619615.1 Dehalococcoidia bacterium | reverse complement strand
AAGGTGGTAAAGCCGCTCCTTCATCTCCCTTGCCGCTTTGTTGGTGAAGGTGACTGCCAGAATACGATAGGGACTGACCCCCCATACCTTGATCAGGTAGGCGACCCGATGGGCGATGACCCTGGTCTTGCCGCTGCCGGGACCAGCCAGGATGAGCAGAGGCCCCTCGATGGCCTCCACCGCCTCCCTTTGTGCCGGGTTCAGCCCATCAAGAACATCCATGCCTAAATTATAGCATTATGGCTTACCCTAAGAAAGGGATGCAACTCCTTGGCTTCTTCACACATATTAGCAGAGAATAGCCGTGCTGAAGCGCAATGTTTGAAAAAAGGCATGCTGGTTCCGCTCGGTTCTGTTTGACACCACTCCTTAGAAGGGATAGCATACTTCCGCCGCTTGCCCCACACAAATAGTGGGGAGGTCACTACCATAGTCACAAAAGAAAGGAGGGTACAATGAAAGTAATGGTGCGAAGCATTATGAAAGCCGTCCCTGGCAAGATGGCAGAGGCGATGGAGCTTGAACAAAAGCACATGGCTATCGCCAGTCGCGTGTTGGGGCTATCTCCGAGGAGCTACCGCCCCCTCAGTGGTGGCGGCGACGTTATGAATACCATCATTTCCGAGAGCGAGTTCGATAGCCTCGCCGCATTTGAAGCCCACCCCGAGAAGATGGGCGCAGATCCAGAGGCGCAAGCGCTCTTTCCGAAGTTGGAGGCGGTCATCGAGAGTATGGAAGTCGAATTCTACGTGCCAATGCCGTAAGAGCACAGCTAAGGCGGTTAATCCTGATGCCAACTGGCTCCCGACGGCTGGTAGATGAAAAGGGGTTCCTTTTCGGTGATGATCCTTCTCTCCTTATCTATTGCCTCTCTGAGGTTTTTGGGGAGGGAGAAAAGACCCTGGTGGGTGAGCCCATCGTAGAACCTGAGGCTTCTTTTCATTCTGGAGGAAATCCTATGGTCTACCTCCTCTGGAGCAAGGTGGAGAGGATTCAGTTTCTGGGAGGCGGTAGCAAATCCCCACGTGCCACCGAAGCAGGGGACATGGGTCTGATAGGGGAAAACCAAAGCAAACACCGCTTTTAGGGTGCGGCTAATCGCGGTAAAGAGGGTATGATTCCCCCAGGCGCTGGAGCCAGTCTGGAGGGAGAGGATACCCTGTGGAGCTAGTCTTTCGCGGAGGATTTCGTAGAACTCCTTGGTATGTAGTAGATAGGCTGGCCCTCCCTCCACCGGCTCGGGCAAATCGATGATGATAACATCGAACTTTTCCCGGCACTCCTCAAGGTGCTTTCTCGCATCTACATAGAGTAATTCCAGGCGACCGTCCTCGAAGGAACCCCGATGAAAGGAGGGGAGAAAACTTCGGCAAATATCGACCACCTCTTTATCGATATCGACCATGACCACCCTTTTTACCGATCGATAATTTAGCACCTCCCGGAGGGTAGCCCCCTCGCCGCCGCCAGCGATGAAGACCTCTTTGGGATGGGGGTGGGCGATCATCGGGGGATGAACCAGGGCCTCGTGGTAGATAAACTCATCGGCCTCGCTGGACTGAATCTTGCCATCCAAGACCAAACATCTACCGAAGCCGCCGCATTCAATGATGTCGATGGATTGAAATTCTGTCTTCCCCGAATAGATTAGCTCTCTGACGCTATGCAATTGCACCATATCAGGGTTGACATAATCATAGAACCATTTATTTTCCTTCATAGCTCCTCTGAGGAGTCGAAAATCCCCCTCTTTAGCTCAAGGACAGAGGGGTTTCTTGCTTGGAGCCTATCGACCAGCAGCTCTACCGCCCTTTCTGGATGAAGCGAGTTGCCGCAAGTGAAGATATCTACAGCGGCGTAGCCAAACTCGGGCCAGGTATGAATGGAGAGATGGGATTCAGCAATGATCACCATACCGCTGACACCACCGTAGGGATCGAAAGGGTGAAAGGATTCCTCGATGATGGTAGTACCTGCTTCCCTCGCAGCGGAGAGGAGGGCATCTCTTAGGAAGCCTAGGTCACTGAGAAGCTCCCTATTGCAATTCTTGAGCTCTAAGAGCAAGTGTTTCCCTAAGGCGTCCAATCACCTACCTCCTTTAAAAAGGATCCGCTAAAAAAGGAATGGCTACCAGAAGCCCAGGAAAAGATTTTATCTAATATCATCCATTTTATCAACTGTCCCCGATCCTTTTTCTAGGCTAAGGTAGCTTGGCGCTGGTTTAGCTTTCTGAGCTCGAGGAGTATCTCCTTAAGTAACAATAACTCCAGTCGTCTGGAGTTTATTGTGCTCGCCAGCTTTGACCACCTTGTCTGGTCTCCCCCGGCATATTCTTCCACCAGTTCTATTACATCTTTAGTCATTGGTCGCCTCCTCTAGTGTATGAAAACGATGCCTACCGAAATGGCACAGGGAATCGAACTTGGGTCTTCCTCAGCATAGGTGAGGGGGTAGACCTCCCACCCGACCCTGGTTATCAGCTCGAAGACATTGATCCCCATGGCCTCCATTGCCGGGCGTGCTCTTAGTGGTAATCGGCACCTCCCGCTATCCAAAAACTGGCATACCAAGCCGTTGCATAGGTAGTCCTTGCACGAGCCTCCGCCGAAGCCCATTGCAAGGTAGTAGCCATCCCTGAAGGCTAGTCCCTCTAGCTCACACACGACCTGGTTGGTCTTGCGGTGATAGTATAGTACCTGGCGACGCTGTGATGGCGATCGGCTTTGACTAGGCAGGTAATCTGAAAGCGGCTCAACATTTATTTTGAACAATACCGCCCATTGATATTTGATCAATGCCCTTCGCACCTCATCGGTCCCTGGGGTATATGGTGGGCAATTGGGCGACTCCCCAACGCGATAACACCTTGGCACAAAACACTTTAGGCGGACCCTTTCGTCTACCGATACCCAATCGGCGGGTATTATCTCACAGGCCGAGGCTCCGAGTTCCAGCGCTATTTCCTTGTAGCGCTCAATGTCCGCTCTCAGGGTTTCCTCCGAAACTTCCCTGGGAATCAGCTTTGCCATATCTTTCCTCCCTCCTTGTGTGGCAAATCATACTCCTTTTGACCACGATGTCAATATTTGCCCGTTCAAGGCTGCGGGCTTTGGGCGTAGACGCGACAGGTTGCGAGCATGATGCTAGAATAGAAGGGCATGGGTTCACACCTGAAGTTTGCTCAATTGCTTGTACATTCGCTACCATCAATGGAGAGCTGCCAGAATGCAAGGGGAACTCGCTAACTTAGAGGCAATGCTTCTAGAGGGTGGCAAGATAGAGCTGGATCAAGGGGCTTTAATCGCCTCAGGGGTCGAGACCGAGCATGTCTTCAATAGCTACCTGGCCAAGATTGACCAACTTTGCCAGAGAATCGACGCCGAGGTTTTTCGCTCTAAGGGCAGTGATGTAGAAAGGGCAAAGGAAATCTTCCACTGGCTATGGAGGACAAAGCCCTATCGGTATCAATATGGAGGTAACTTCAAACTGACCGATGTCCTCGATGCACAACTGGGTGAAAAGGAAGAGGTGGGCAACTGTCTCGGGCTTACCGTTCTTTATAATGTGCTGTCCCAAAGATTTCGACTGGAGGTGAAGGCAGCTCAGCTAGAGCATGCCTTTGGCTTAGGGCCCCATGTTTTCTCCGTACTCTATGTCGGAGGGCGCTCCATCGATGTAGAAAATGTCTTCCCTTATGGCTTCGATTACCAGTGGCATAAGGGCGACCCCCAGAGAAGGGAGTGGGGGAGTAGAGAGCTTGTCGCCGATATCTATCACAGTGTGGCAAATACCTTCTTTGAGCAGGGAAAGCTTAACAGCGCCATCGAAAAATATGATAAGGCGATAGACTTAAACCCTAAATACAGCAAGGCACGCCTTAATAAGGGGATTGCCCTGGTGGAGCTGGGTCGTGTGGCGGAGGCGAGGGAATGCTTCGGGTAAGGAGTGCGGTCACTATTCCGCTAGCTCTTCTTCGGCTGTCTCCGCTGCTTTTTGGCGGAGCCAAGGGCCAAGGGCGAGAAGTTCGCCGCGGTGAAAGAGGATCTGAAAGCCCATTGCAAGAAGGACAACATCCAGAGCTAAGGAGACTGAGCTCAGTTGTAGCGGAATCCCGCCTAGAGGCCCAAAACAGCCACAGGGAATCTCTAGCCCTTTATACAGCGCAAAACTCTTGGCCACAACGAAGCTGATTATGACCAGGATGCTCACTGCGGCGCTGGACCTCAAGAAAATGCCCAGCACCAGAAGCAGCCCCAGAGCAATTTCCACTCCAGGCAGCAGGAAGGCAAAGGTCTGGGTCAGGGTGTCAGGCAGAATCCTGTATTCCTCAACCAAGTTTACGAATTCTGCCAGCCCGGCTAGTTTGGCCACCCCGGCAAAGAGGAAGATGCCGCCCAGAGCCAGCCGTGTGGCCAGGGTTAAATAGGGGTGGCTAAGGATTTGCCCGCTGCGGCTGATATATGTATGCACTCGACTCATGTTGGCGGATCTCTAAGCATACTACCACATTCGGTGCGTATGCGCAAGACGGGGCTCACCTTGACATCGCTATGTGGGGGGGATTAAAATAATCTTGGGCCGAGGTAGCTCAGGTGGTAGAGCAGCGGACTGAAAATCCGCGTGTCAGCGGTTCGACTCCGCTCCTCGGCAGGCCGAAGTGGCGGAACAGGTAGACGCGACGGTCTCAAAAACCGTTGGGGGGCGACTCCCGTGTCGGTTCGATCCCGGCCTTCGGCACGATTGCCGAGTTGTGTAGCGGTAGCACGGGGGACTTTGGATCCCTAAGCCCAGGTTCGAATCCTGGCTCGGCAGCCATTCCCCGATAGCTCAGCGGTAGAGCGGGCGGCTGTTAACCGCTAGGTCGCTGGTTCGAATCCAGCTCGGGGAGCCATTCTGTATAATAGGTAAAACTCCTACTGTCTCCGTGGGTGGGCTCTCGGGCAGCATCGGTATAGTGTAAACCACCTTCACCTCCGAGGCCCCGACTTCAATCCTGTCAACGAAGGACTTCAGGAACGCCTTCTGCTCTATTATTCCCGACTCCTCAAGCAAGCCCTTCAGGTCTTTTACGTATGCCCTGA
>JAUXBC010000058.1 GCA_030619615.1 Dehalococcoidia bacterium | reverse complement strand
TCACCCCCAGAGGAGGACGTAGCTCCACTACCATCCTCCCCTCCATAATCCGAAACTCTCCGGCTATGGCGGAAGTTGATATCTTTTCTAGGATGTATCTCCTGGCCAGCTCCCTATCGGGACATTGGCGATAGTGGATGGAGAAGGCTATCCCCTTGTTCTCCAGGGCAATGCCCTCCAAAGCAAGGAGATTCTTCAACTCGCTTAGCGCTGCCGCCACCTTGCCTCGATATTCCTCGACCCCCTCCACAAGCTCCACAGCCCCCTTTACCCATCGCTCCAGACCATGGTTACCTATATAGACCATCCCCTCAATCCCTATCATTTCCCTGACCCCAAGGGCGGGGCGCCCAGAGATGGCAGCAACCAGTTCCAGTTGCTCGGTTAGGGTGGCCAGGCTCTCACGGCAGATTGGAGAGACCCGTGCCTCTTCCTGGGATGGGGCGATCTCACTTATCGTGCCATCGACATCGGTGATCAGCCCAAAGGGGGAGCGGGTTAACAGCTCTCGAAGGGAGTCCAGATGATCGAAAAGGTAAGGCATGGCTAACCCAGATCGGACACAGCCCCCCAGAGGTGGCTATTCGCCCTCCTCCTCGAGGGTTGGCGGAGCCTCCGGGGGCACGACCTCCGCTGGCGCCTCCGTGGACACCCTGGGCGGTGATGGAGTGCCGAAATAGACCTTGGTATGGGGCCAGGGGATCTCGATGCCCTCCTCATCAAATGCCTTCTTTAGCCTCTTCCTCAATTGCCCCATAACCTCCCACTGCTTGATGGGCTTGCTCACCCCCAGTATCTTGATCTCTATCCCCGAATCCCCCAGATCATCCACCCTGAGCGCCTGGGGTGGTGATATGATAAGCGAACTCCAGTACGGCTCCTGGGCCATCTCAGCTCCCACCCGGTTGATGACTGAGATGGCATGGTCGAGGTCGGTGTCATAAGCTACCGAGATGTTCAGGTTAACCCGTGCCCACTCCTTGCTGAAGTTGCTGGCTGTCTTTATTTCCCCGTTGGGGATGACGTGCACTGTGCCATCGAAGTCCCTGAGGACGGTTCGCCTCAGGTTTATCTCCTCCACAGTGCCGCCGACACCGGCGATCTGAACCCAATCGCCCACCGAATAGTGATTTTCCACGACGATGAAAATTCCGGCGATCAGGTCCCTGACCAGGCTCTGGGCGCCGAAGCCGATGGCAATGCCGGCGATGCCGAATCCAGCGACCACCGGGGTTATGTTGATCCCTATCTCAGAGAGGACCATGAAGGCGCCCGCCACTATAATGAGCACCGCTCCCGTGCCAACGAATAATCGAGAGAGGGTTTTTATCCTCTTCTCCGCCTCTTCCTCGGCCTTTTTACCCCTTCCCCTTTTCTTGATGGAAAGCTTCAGTGCTGGCGGAACCAGCCTCTTCAGCGCGAAGTATAGAGCGGCGCTGATGAGGAGGATGATGAGAATCCGAGCGCCATGTGAAGAGAGCCAATCGATAACCGGGGCCCAATCCATAATTTTCCTCCGTGGGTAGAATTCCTCTCGAACCCTCGCAGAGTATATCAAGAAGAAGGGGCTTGAGCAAGGGTGGAGGCAAGCCTGATAGAATAGGCCCTAATAGCCAATAATTCCCCTTTCAGCAAGAAATCGCACTATCCTCTCGGCCAGCTTCTCCGGCGAACCCTCGATCAAGATTCTCTTTCTCCCCACCACCCCTCCCGATAGGATGGCGTCGATGCGTTGGAAAGCGGATAGCTTGCTGTCGGGTGTGAACACCTTCTTGGGCCTGGGGCGCGGCAGCGAGATACCCAAAATCTTCGGCGCAGTCTCTATCCTCAGCGACCCTCGCCGCACGCCCAGATCCTGAAGACCGATGGAGGGGATCTCCCTCATTAAGGCTTCGACGTAGCAGGGCAGGGAGGGATAGCGGGGCTCATTCAGTGATGCGTCGATGGTGAAGACGGCGGGCAAGGGGCACTCTACCACCTCCCGCTCGCCCCGTTCCAGCTTGCGCTGCACCGTGGCGTTGCGTCCATCAGGCCCCATCTTCAGCTCGGTAATGACGGATACCTGGGGCAAGCCAAGCAACTCCGCTATGGCAGCGCCCACCTGCCCAGAGCCCCAATCGGCGCTCTCCGCGCCGCACAAGATGAGATCATACCCCATGCCTTTGATGGCCTCCGCCAGCACCAAGGCGATGGAGAGGGCATCAAGGCTTTCCATATCCTTGTCCCACAGGCGAAGGGCGCGATCCGCCCCTATGGCCAGACACTGGCGCAGCGCCTCCTCCGCCCGCGGCGGTCCCAGGGTGATAGCGGTCACCTCCCCCTCTCCGAGCCACTCCTTGATGCGGACCGCCTCTTCAACGGCGCATCTATCGGGTGGATTGACCACGTATATGAGTCGCTCCTCATCGATGGCGCCCGTCACCGGGTCGACATCGACCGAGTTGGGATCGGGGACCTGTTTTACGCAGACAACAATTTTCATGGACCCCCTCTCCTCAAGCGGCGCGGAAGCAGACACCGTAGCCGCCCCTGGGGTAGTTCCACTCGATAGCATCCCTGGGGCAGGTTATGCAGCACGCGCCACATTCGAAGCAGCCCTCGTAGGAGAAAAGCATCTCACCATCGGAAAGGGTGAACAGGCCCGCAGGGCAAATGTATACGCAGGGCTTGACATCGCACCCCTTGCAGGCCTCGCGGTTGACCCTTATGTGGGGCTCTTTGTCCACATTGAACCTTACCAGGTCGAGCTTTTCCTGAATGATCACCATATCAGTGCCCTACCTCCATCGATAGCGTCTCGTAGCACCTGCCAAAGGGACAGGTTGTCCTCCCTCAGTTGGCCAAGAACGACCTTGGCTACCTTCCTCCTCGGGCTGCCCTCCACCTTGAACAGGCTTTCGGCAGCGCGGCAGATAGTAATCGGATAGACGTTCTGCAAACGAGGGTTGTTGACGAAGTCCGGGGCGCGTTTGAACCTTTTCAGGTCCTGAAGGACGAAGCTTCTCTCCAGAAGCCTCCTATAGCGGGAGAGGCTGCGGCTGGAGAAGTCGCCCTTCGCCTTGGCCTGCTTCACCGTTTCAGCAGCGGCGGCGGCGGAGGCAATGGCATAGTTCATCCCCTCCGAGAAGATACCGGTGTGGAGGTTGAAAGCGGCGGCATCCCCCACCACTAGGAGCCCGTTGCTGTAGAGCTTGGGGATCATCCTCCATCCTGCCTCGGGGACCATGTGGGCTGAGTACTCCTTGACCACACCATCCCTCACCAGTGGCTCGATGGAGGGATGGCTCTTGAACTCCTCCAGCAGCTCGTAGATCTTTACCTGCTTCTCCACTAACGATGCTAGTTTAGCCACTATCCCTATTGAAAGGCTATCACTGTTGGTGTATAGAAAGCCACCGCCATAGACCTGGCCTGTAACCGACCCAGCGAACTCGTAGGTCACCCCAGCATCGCCCTGGAGATTAAACCTTTCCTCTATGGTCTTTCGATCCAAGGCGATGACCTCCTTCACGCCAATGCTGACCTGGCGGGCATCTAAATCCCGTCGCAACCCTGCCTTCTTTGCTAGTAACGAGTTGACGCCATCGGCGGCAATGACCACATCACCATAGATTTCGCCATCCTCACGTCGGGTGCGCACGCCCACCACCATGTCCCCATCCCAGATAAGGTCGTCTGCCACCGTTGCCGGGACGAGCAATGCCCCGGCCTCCTGGGCCTTCGAGGCGAACCAGCGGTCGAACTTGGGCCTGAGGACGGTGAACCCGTTGTAGGGTGGCTGGTCGAAGTTGGTGGTCCTAAAATCCAAGGAAAAGGAGGACTGGGGCGAGATGAAGGTGAGCACCCGCCTCGTCAGGTATCTCTCCACAGGGGCCTCCTCCCAGAAGTTCGGGATCAGCTCATGAAGTATCCTGGTGCCGTAGAGGGCGGCGCCGGATACGTTCTTGGAGCCTGGGTACTCACCCCTCTCCAGCAGGATAACTTTCAGTCCCGCCCTGGCCAGGATGAGGGCGGCAGTGCTGCCGGCTGGCCCAGCCCCCACGACGATGGCATCGAATTTACCTATCATAGTCTGCTCCCAAGAATAGTTTCCACTATGAAAGCTCGGCTTTGGACATCCCCTGGGCGAGCTGGCGCAGGCGCTCAATAAGCTGGGGCATTACCTGGTCGAGGTCAGCCACCACCCCCAGATCGGCCAGGGAGAATATGGGTGCAGTCCTGTCTATATTGATGGCGATGACCGCATCCGAGTCCTTCATGCCGGCGGTGTGCTGGGTTGCGCCCGATATGCCACAGGCGAGGTAAAGCCTGGGCTTCACCATCTTCCCTGTGGCTCCAACGAGCCTTTCCACTGGCAGCCACCCTCGGTCGACGGCGACCCTTGTGCCCCCAACGGCGCCGCCCAGGAGGTCTGCCAGCTCCCACAGTCTCTCGAACTTGTCGCCAATGCCCCGGCCGCCGGCCACGACAATCCCTGCCTCGGAGAGATCCACCGTCCTCGGGTCCGCTGGTATCACTCCCAGGGGTCGGGTGCGAACCTGTTCCTCGCTGAGCCTGACCTCTACCTGGATGACCTCAGCCTGCCGAGACTTATCGGGTTCATCGGCTCCCCTGGCCCCAGGTCGGAAGGTGGCTATTTGCAGCCTCGCCGTTGGATAGAGGACCGTGATGTAGGCTTTATCCTGATAAAAGGGTATCGTGGCCACAAGCTGCCCTTCGCCGCTCACATCCAGGCGCATGCAGCCGGAGGCGAGGTGTGTGCCCAGCCTGGTAGCTAGCCTGGGGGCCAGGTCCCGGCCGTTGGGCGTCGCCCCACACACCAGGATGGCGGGCTCGTACTTCAAGGCCATATCCCCGAGAACGGTAGTATAGGCATCCGTCGTGTAGTGGGCAAGGAGCTCATGCTCCGCCATGTATATAATGTCCGCTCCGTAGTGGGCGAGCGGAGAGGCGAACTGGGCAACGTTATCACCCAGGAGC
>JAUXBC010000035.1 GCA_030619615.1 Dehalococcoidia bacterium | reverse complement strand
AGTTAACGGCCCGTTTGATGCTGACAAGCTTGATTACCTTTTGCGAGATAGCCATTGTGCTGGGGTTAAGTACGGCATCTTCGACCTTGAGAGAATTGTCAACACTGTGGTGTGCATTAGCGACGGGCAGGATAGCTACATGGGCGTTGACGAAGACGGATTTTGGGCAGTTGAGCAGCTTGTGCTGGCAAAGCGCTACATGAATTTACAAGTATACAGGCACCGCATTAGGTTAATCACGGACGCCATGCTTGTGCGGGCCATAGAAATTGCAATGGAGGATAATGTCTCTGGCGTAAATGAGTTTTACCACTTTTCCGACACAAAGGAGTTCGTGCAGCAGTTTCTAAAGTGGGATGATGAATCGCTAGTTCGGGCTATATTAGCGGGATCGAGTAGCACTTCCAAGGAGTACATCGAAAGGCTACGAAGCAGGCGTCTGCTAAAAGAAGTCTACTCAAAGAATATAAAGGATTTCATAGACGCACTGGTGATTAACAAGATTTCCATGTTTTCGCTATCTAAGCTCAGGGAGGCTGAGCAAAAGATTGCGGTAGTATTGTCGAGACAACCGGGAATACAAACTCTGGAGCCTTCTTTTGTTGTTGTTGACATTCTCAATATTGATAACCCGACCTTTAGACCGCCGGGGGTTGAAATAAGAGTTAATGATATTCTCGTTAGGCAAAGGGACGGGACTATAGTACAAGCCCCTTCTGTCCAGGGAAGCATGATGGGAGCAGCTACAGAGGAGAAAGAAGTATTTGTCAACGTATACGCTGCTGTGGACGGCATGGAGAAGGAGGAGAGAGAAAGGGTGCGCAGGGAAGTGGAGGGGGAGATAACAGAAATCTTTGTGAAAATATAAAGGAGGTGATATTTTGGCTAATAGGGAAAGAGATGTCATATTGGCAATTGCGTCAAATAGTCCCCAACAAAAGGTTGAGGGTAGGACTCTGCTCCAGAAATTGGCTTATTTCTTAAACGAATTGGTCAGCCTGGATATACCCTTTGCGCCTGGCTACTACGGTCCCTACAGCGAAGTTATCGCCAAGGCGACTGATAGCCTTGTAGCACTGGGCTTCTTGCAGGAAACGGAGACTCCCTATCCTCCTGGCCCTAGCAGCGTATTCGAGCCGCGTAAGTATACCTACAAATTGACTTCCCAAGGAGAAGAAGTTTATAAGTCTGTCAGAGAGAAGGATACAAAGTTTTTCGAAACCCTTGAAAATGAGATATCGCGTATTCTTAAAGAAGGGGAGGCTGACTACACCTTCCTATCCATAGCGGCCAAGACGGCTCACATTCTTAAAAGTCAGAGGCAAGATTCAATAAGCAAGCCAGAGAAAATGAGCAAGGACGAAATAATGGCAGAGGCCCACAAGCTCCAATGGCAGCTTTCTGACGAGTCTATAGAGAAGGCGGCCGAGTTTCTTATTGACTTGGATTTGGTAAAGAAGGTGCCACCTGACAAATCGTAGTTAGTGGTCATGCCAAGCTGACCGTGCTGGTTCTCTTTTGGAGCTGGCCCTTAGGGCCAGCTCTTCTTGCCTTGACCACCTTCCTATGATATAGTTTTCCTATGAAATCTATCCCCGGTGGCACTATCACCTCGCCTTGGTCTTGCGTTAAACATCTTGATGTGATACACTTTAAAATGCTTTCCGGTGGTTAGAGCGGGGCGGATCCACCCGTTCCCATCCCGAACACGGAAGTGAAAGGCCCCAGCGCAGACGATACTGCCCTGGCAACGGGGTGCGGAAAATATGCCACTGCCGGGAAGCTTTTTTATGCTAATTGCTGTGGTTGATGGGAAGCCTTGCAACTACCGTTATTGACATCCTCAGGGCAAACCTTCTTCGACTTGGTTGCTTCTCAGATCGCCTATGGCGATTAGTTGCGGTAAAATCTGGTACTATGGTCCCTTTCTTGGCTATAGAGAGGGCCGAAAAGGAGGATGAACGATGAAGGTTAGGATTTTGGCGGTCTCTGGAGCGCCCATCAAGGATGGCAACTGCGATAAATTGGTTCAGGAAGCCCTAAAAGCAGCCGCCGAAGCCTTCGAGGGTGTGGAGACAGAGTTTATCACCCTGGCGGACAAGGAGATCGCCGCCTGTGTGCACTGTCAGTGGTGCATCGAGAATCGGGCACCGTGCAAGGTGGAGGACGATTATCAGATGGTCTACGAGGCCATGCAAAGGGCGGATGGGATGATTCTTGGCGGCCCCACTTGGGATCTCACCTTGAGCCCTCACCTTCTGAACCTCGTGTCCAGGACCCGGGAGAGCACTTTCTTCCACCATCGGTTTCGCAACCTGCCTGCTGGTGCGTTAACTCTTGGGTGGTTCGGATGGGGAATGGAGTGGGCGATCAGCGTTCTTTACTCGCTAATCCAAACACTGGAGATGATTCCCGTGGCCTACTCCACGGCGGTGGTAAGCACTATGGCCTACGGGCAGAGGGCGGCCTATATGGAGCACGGGGTGCTCGATGATTTGTATGGCGTGCTCGGAGCAAGACTTGTCGGCCGGAGGGTGGCTGAACTGGCGAGGATGATTAAATATGCGAAGGAAGCGGGGCTGGAGGTGCCCCGGCGCCCAGAGCGGGAGAAAGCCTTCGTCGAGGGCGTATGGAGGGAAAAGCAGACTTAGACTGGAAAGAGGGGATAAGAGCGGTAGAAAGTGGCTGAGGGCAATGCACCTTGGAGAATGCCCCTCGCTAGGGGTCAAAAGGGGCTCAAAGTACTATGTTTTGCCCCTTTTCATTTTGAGACGAGTATGCTAAAATATAATGCGGATTAGGCCCTTACGTTTTGCTTTTGGAGAGGGAGATGTCCAGCAGATTTGAGAAGTTTACCGAAAGGGCGCGCAAGGTTCTCACCCTTGCTCAAGAGGAGGCTCAGCGCTTCAACCATAACTATATAGGCACGGAGCATATCCTGCTCGGTTTGGTTCGGGAGGGTGAGGGGGTTGCTGCCAAGGTTTTGGCCAACCTTGGCGTGGAACTGACCAAGGTGCGCAGTGCTGTGGAGTTTATTATTGGGCGGGGGGAGCGAACCGTTAGGGGCGAGATTGGGCTTACCCCACGAGCGAAGAGGGTCATCGAACTTGCTGTAGATGAGGCCCGCCGCCTTAATCACAATTATATCGGCACCGAGCACCTCCTTCTCGGGCTGCTGCGCGAGGGCGAGGGGGTTGCCGCTGGCGTCCTGGAAAGCCTTGGTGTCAGCCTGGAGAAGGTGCGTGCTGAGACGGTGCGCATTCTCAATCAAAGCATATCCCAGACTCATGCTGGCGCTCGTCCCTCCTCCAAGACTCCCACCCTGGACCAACTGAGCGTAGATTTGACCGCCATGGCTCACGCTGGGAGGCTGGACCCCATCATCGGACGCCACAAGGAGATCGAGCGGGTTATTCAGATCCTCAGTAGGCGCACCAAAAACAATCCGGTCTTAATTGGGGAGCCTGGGGTGGGCAAGACGGCCATTGTTGAGGGACTGGCTCATCGCATCGTCGCCGGCGATGTCCCTGCGATGTTGCGCGGTAAGAGGGTGGTCACCCTGGATATAGGCGCCTTGGTGGCGGGCACGAAGTATCGAGGCGAGTTTGAGGAGCGGCTGAAGAAGGTTATCGATGAGATAAAAACGGCAGGCAATTGCATGCTCTTTATCGATGAGATGCACACCATTGTGGGCGCCGGTGCCGCCGAGGGTGCTGTGGATGCTTCCAGCATACTAAAGCCTCCCCTGGCGCGGGGGGAATTGCAGTGTATCGGTGCCACCACCGCCGACGATTATCGAAAGCATGTGGAGAGGGATGCCGCCCTGGAGCGGCGTTTTCAGCCGATACTGGTGCAGGAGCCCTCTATTGAGGAAACAGTGGAGATCCTCCAGGGTATCAAGAGTCGCTATGAGGAGCATCACGGACTCTTGATAAGCGATGAGGCCATCACTACGGCAGCGGCGCTGGCAGCAAGATATATCGCCGATCGCTTCCTCCCCGATAAGGCTATCGACCTGGTGGATGAGGCGGCCTCTCGGGTAAGGATCAAGCATTGCTCAACCCCAATTGGTTTGAAGGATGCGATGAATGCCCTGGAAACGCTGCGTAAGGATAAGGAGGACGCTATCTCCTCCCAGGAGTATGATTACGCCGCAGAGCTAAGGGATCGCGAGCTGAAGCTCGCCGAAAAGATAGAGATAATGGAGGGGGGTTGGCAGGAGGAACAGCAGGTTGAGATGCCTGTGGTCACCGAGGAGGATATCGCCCAGGTGGTAAGCATGTGGACCGGGATCCCTGTGACCCGCCTTGCTCAGGATGAGACCGCTCGCCTGCTTCAGATGGAGCAGGTCCTGCACCAGCGCATCATCGGTCAGGATGAAGCGATCACCATTATCTCCAAAGCGGTGAGGAGGGCTCGCGCCGGGCTGAAGGACCCAAGGCGTCCCATCGGAAGTTTCATCTTCCTCGGTCCTACCGGGGTGGGGAAGACGGAGCTGGTGCGGGTGCTTGCTGAATTCCTCTTTGGTAGCAGGGATGCCCTGATCAGGCTTGACATGTCGGAGTTTATGGAGAGACATGCCGTGGCTCGCCTTGTCGGGGCGCCACCGGGCTATGTGGGCTACGAGGAGGGGGGGCAACTCACCGAGGCGGTGAGGCGAAAAGGCTATTCGGCAATCCTTCTCGACGAGATCGAGAAGGCTCACCCCGATGCGTTCAATATATTGCTGCAGATCTTCGATGACGGTCATCTCACCGATGCCAAAGGAAGGCGAGTCGATTTTCGCAATACCATCATCGCCATGACGAGCAACATCGGCTCCGAGCTGATCAGGCGGGATACCACCCTGGGCTTCGTCACCAGGACCGATGAGACAAAAACTCAGGAGCAGGCCTATGAGAGAATGAAGGAGAAGGTGATGGCGGAGGTGAAGAAGTTCTTCCGCCCCGAGTTCCTCAACCGTATCGATGGTATCGTTGTTTTCCACGCCTTGACCCCAGATCACATCAGGCAGATTGTCGATCTGATGCTTCGCGAGGTTTGGAAGGAGCTTGCGGAGAAGACGGTAAAGCTGGAGGTCACCGACGCCGCCAAGAACCTCCTCTGTGAGAAGGGCTATGACCCCATCTTTGGGGCGCGTCCCTTGCGCCGCACCATTCAGGACTTGGTGGAGGACCCCCTTTCGGAGGCGCTTCTGCGCGGCGACTTCCAGGCTGGGGACACCGTGCTCGTCGATTGCGAGGATGATAAGATCGTGCTCCGCACCCTGGAGGTGGCAAAAACCTCTCCTTAAAAACCTGCTGAGGAGGCGCTAGATGTCAAATGCGAGGGCGAAAAGGCCTCGCATTTTTTATGGCTGTTGGATTGTCCTGCCTAGCAGTGTATAATAGGACGGCTTGGGAAAGGGGAGGCTATCGTGCACAGGGGTCGCTCCAGGACGATCTTCGTTTGCCAGCAGTGCGGCAGGGAAAGCATAAAGTGGCTGGGTCGCTGCCCCGATTGCGAGGGTTGGAACACCTTTGTGGAGAGGACGGTGCGTCCCCCAACTACCCCCTCCCGCCTGCCGTCAACTGCCCCTCAGGAACTCTCCCGCGTAGCCGATGAAGGGATCACTCGGCTCATCCTCTCCTTCGCTGAATTCAATCGAGTTTTAGGAGGGGGGATTGTGCCTGGCTCCCTGGTGCTCGTCGCTGGCGACCCGGGCATCGGCAAATCGACGCTGCTCCTCCAGATTTCCGCCCTGGTGGCCCAACAGGAGGGAAGGGTGATCTATGTCTCCGGCGAGGAGTCGGTGCAGCAGGTGAGAATTCGGGCCAATCGCCTCAGGCTGGGCGGCGAGAGGCTATACATCCTCCCCGAGACAAACCTGGAGGTCATCCTGGAGCAGCTCGAGGGGGCACCGCCAGACCTGGTAATTATCGATTCCATTCAGACGGTCTACCTTGATGGTTTGGGCTCAGCGCCGGGGAGCGTGGCTCAGATTCGTGAGTGCACCATGAGACTGATGCAATGGGCAAAAATCGCCAATGTTCCTATTTTGCTCTCGGGGCATGTCACCAAGGACGGGGCTATCGCCGGGCCAAGGGTTCTGGAGCACATCGTCGATGTGGTGCTCTATCTTGAGGGTGAGCCCTTCAGCTCCTACAGGCTGCTCCGAGGGGTGAAGAACCGCTTTGGCTCCACCAATGAGGTGGGCATCTTTGAGATGAGGGGGCAGGGTCTGGTTGAGGTGGATAACCCCTCCGAGGCCTTCCTCTCCCAAAGGGCCAGGGAGGCAATAGGCTCCGCTGTGGTGCCCACCCTTGAGGGAACCAGACCCCTTCTCGTGGAGATCCAGGCGCTCACCAGCACCACCAGCTTTGGCTTTCCCCGGCGCACCGCCAATGGGGTGGATTTCAATCGGCTGCTTCTGATAACTGCGGTGCTCACCAAGCGGGCTGGTCTCGCCCTCTCCAATCAAGATATCATCGTCAATGTTGTTGGTGGGCTCAGGGTGAACGAGCCTGCCGCCGACCTGGGCATCGCCCTTGCCATTGCCTCCAGCCTTCGCGGCGCCGCCATCGACCCTGGCATGGTAGCCATTGGCGAGCTGGGACTGAGCGGCGAGCTGAGGGCGGTGCCCCAGCTGGAGAGGAGGCTCGGCGAGGCAGCGAAGCTGGGCTTCGGGCGTTGCCTCCTCCCCGGGAGGGCAAAGGTCGGGGCCCCTCAAGGGATCGAGCTTATCGGCGTCGAGTCGGTGAGGGAAGCGCTAAAGGTGGCACTATCTAAGGGTGGAAAACAAAACGGCTAAACTCAAGTCCCTGTTAAGGGTGCACCACCATGGCGACATCGCTCGCATCGAGGTTGGCGCTGAGGAAATGGCCCTTCTTTTCGATGAAGAAAGGCGGCTTCGGGTGGTGGAGGAGCTTCGAGCCTTGGGTTATCGCTATGTCACCCTGGACCTCGCCGGCTATCGCCCCGGAGGCATGAATTTAAGGGGCATACCTTGAAGATCGGTTATCTGGATTGCTTTTCTGGCCTAAGCGGGGATATGATCCTGGGAGCCCTTTTGGATGCTGGGCTACCCCTCGATATGCTCACCGCAGAGCTTGCCAAGCTTTCCCTCACGGGCTATCGGCTATCCGCTCAGCCAGTGAGGCGGGGGATCATCACGGGAACCCAGATCGAGGTTTTTTCGGAAGGTAGCGCTCAAGAACGGCGTAATCTAGAGGAGATATTGAATCTGATCGAAAGAAGCGGTCTGACGAAGGGGGTGAAAAAGCGGAGCGCCCTTATCTTTGAGCGCCTCGCCACCGCTGAAGCCAAGGTTCATCGCCTGCCCATTGAGGAGGTTCACTTCCACGAGGTTGGGGCCGTCGATGCCATCGTTGATGTGGTGGGAGCGGTTTTAGGTCTCGACCTTTTGGGGATCGAGGCCCTTTTTTCGTCCCCCTTGCCCAGTGGCAGCGGAACAGTGCAAACAGAACAGGGTATCCTCCCCGTTCCTGCGCCTGCTACCCTGGAGCTCATCGCCATGGCTGGCGCCCCGATTAGACCGACCCCCTCCCCAGGGATGGAGCTGGTCACCCCCACCGGGGCGGCCATCGTTACCACCCTGGCCTCCTTTGAGAGCCCGATCTTCTCTCTGGAGCGCATCGGCTACGGCGTAGGCGCTCGAGATCTGCCCACCATCCCTAACGTTCTGCCACTTTGGATCGGGGAAAAGATGGCGAAGGAGCACCCCCTGCTTCTTCTGGAGACCAATATCGATGACATGAGCCCGGAGCTTCACGGCCATGTTCTGGAGCGCCTCTTTGAGCAGGGTGCCTTGGATGTTTGGTTCACCCCGATCCAGATGAAGAAGAATCGCCCCGCGGTGATGCTCAGCGTTATCGCTCCCAGCGAGGTGGAGGGGAAGATTGTGGA
>JAUXBC010000002.1 GCA_030619615.1 Dehalococcoidia bacterium | reverse complement strand
GGCGATGTGCGGGGGAGGAGGATGGGCTCTGCGATCTCTGGCCTGAAAAGCTCCTCCTGCTCCTTGGCCAGGGCGGCGACGGGGATGAAGTCAACCTCCATCTCCCTCATCACATCGAGGGCGGCGTTGAGATGCCCCTTGCCGCCATCGATGAGGACGAGGTCGGGGACTATGGCCCAGGCGCCCTCCTCGCCTTTGAAGCCGCCCGCCCTTTTGAAGCGCCGCCTCAAGACCTCCTGAATCATAGCGTAATCGTCGGCGCCTTCCACCGTCTTTATCCTAAAGCGGCGGTAGTGCGCTGGCTTGGGCTGCCCCTCCTCAAAGACCACCATGCTCCCCACCGCAGAGGTCCCCCGGATGTCTGAAATGTCGTAGCACTCCACTCGCCTCGGCGTTTGGGGCAGATGGAGCTTGCGCCTCAGCTCCTCGAGGGCGGCGGCGGTGGTATCGGGTTCAGCGAGCCACTTGATCATCATCTGTTCCAGACCCTGGCGAGCATTCTCCGCCACCATTTCCACAAGTTTTTTCCTCTCCCCGCGCCGGGGCACCCGAAGGGTGACCTTGGCCCCCCTTTTGCTTTCCAGCCATTTCTCCAGTATGGGCAGGTCCTGCGGCGGATGCTGAAGCAGGATCAGAGGCGGAATATAGGTTGCTGAGTCGTAAAACTGGTTCAGAAAGCTGGTCATTATCTGGCTGGGCTGCTCATCCTGAGCTCCCTGCAAAATGAAGTGGTCGCGTTCGATGAGCTTGCCATTGCGGATGAAGAACACCTCCACATAGGCCTGGTCTTTGTTCTGAGCCAAGGCGATAACATCCTGGTCTCCCATCGCCGCTGAGGAGATCTTCTGGCGCTCGGTCACCCTCTCCACGGCGTGGATCTGATCGCGCAGTACAGCAGCCCTTTCGAACTCAAGCCTCTGCGATGCCTCCCCCATTTTTCGTTCCAGCCCCTTAACCACTACCTCCTGCTTACCTTCAAGGAACATGATCACCTGATCGATAATTTCTCGATAATCCTCCTTGGAGACTGCCCCGATGCAGGGGCCGGCGCAGCGATGGATGTCATACTCCAGACAGGGTCTGCGGT
This sequence comes from Dehalococcoidia bacterium, assembly GCA_030619615.1. Classification (GTDB taxonomy): domain Bacteria; phylum Chloroflexota; class Dehalococcoidia; order E44-bin15; family E44-bin15; genus E44-bin26. The sequence goes on along the minus strand of JAUXBC010000002.1, from coordinate 22,516 downwards.
CGATTCCTGTGATCGCCTTCCTACAGGAGCGGAAGGGGAAGAGCTTCTTCACCAGATCGAGGGTCTTTCTGACGGAGCCGGCGCTGGCAAAGGGGCCAAAGTAGCGGCTTCCATCCCCCTCGAAGCGCCTGGTGATATGAACCCTGGGCCAGTCATCGTGAACACTGATCTTGAGATAGGGGTAGGTCTTGTCGTCCTTGAGGCGCACATTATAGCGGGGTCGGTGTCTCTTGATCAGGTTGCACTCCAGGATGAGCGCCTCCTGCTCCGAATCGGTGACGAAAAATTCGAATTCGCTCACCCGGGCTATCATCCTCTGGAGCTTTGGGGACAGCCCAGAGGAAGCGGTAAAATAGCTCCTCACTCTGTTGTGCAGGTTGGCGCCCTTGCCCACATAGAGCACATTGGCCGAGGCGTCCCTAAAAAGATAGACGCCGGGCTTTGCGGGCAATGCATTAAGCTGTTCTTCGAAGCGCCTCTTTTCCACAACAAGCCCCTTATCCCAGCAAAAAGGTGAGCGCAATGAGGATGACAAAGATGGCCCCAGCGATGATGGCGATTTTTCGCAACTCGGCGCTAACATATTGGTATCGAGGGGTAACTGGGCGTGTCGAGGGACGAGGCTGAGTCAGTGGAGGGGCGATAGGCTCAGGGGTAACCGAAGGCCCATGAGGAGGAACGCTGTCAGGCTTAACGGGTGTCGCTATGACATGCCTTTGGGATGACTGCGACCTCTTTTTGCGTTTCCTCTCTTTACTAACCGCCGCCTGCCTTGAGGCGACGCGATGCGATTTCTTGGGCATCGTCTCTCCCCGTTGTCCTTTAAGTTTATTTTACACCAACACCTTTAACGGGGCAAGGACTAATCCTTGGCTCTGGGGTGTGCCTTCTCATAAACCTGGCGCACATGCTCGCTGGTGAGGTGGGTGTAGACCTGGGTGGAGGAGATATTGGCATGCCCCAAGAGCTCCTGAACCGCTCTCAAGTCCGCCCCGCCGCTCAACATATGAGTGGCGAAGCTATGGCGAAGGGTATGGGGGGTGACCTCCCTTTTTAGGCCCGCTGCTTTGGCATAGTCTTTCAGGATAAGCCAGAAGCCCTGCCTGGTGAGTCGCTCCCCGCGGCGGTTTAGGAACAAAGCCTCATCTTCCTTATTGTGCAGAAGAGATGGGCGAGCCTCCGTCAGATATTCCTCAAGAGCCTCCACTGCCCCTCTATGGATGGGAATGATTCGCTCCTTGGATCCCTTTCCAAAGCAGCGCACAAAACCTGCTCCAAGGTTTAGATCGCTCGTGTTCGTGGAGACAAGCTCGCTTACCCGCATTCCCCCGGCGTAGAGCAACTCCAGCATCGCCCTGTCCCGTTTTGCCTCCGGTGAGGAAAGCTTGGCTGGCTCCTCCAGCAGCGCTTCAACCTCGGCGGTGGAGAGTGGTTTTGGCAAAGACTTGCCCACCTTCGGCGAACTCAGGTTCTCTGTAGGGTCGCTGCGGAGAGCACCCTCGGCAACCAGGAAGTCGAAAAAGGATTTTACCGCAGCTAACTTGCGAGCCACCGTAGCAGGGGCGTAGTTTCTCTCCTTGAGGTTGAGGATATAGCTTATTAGAAGATTGCGATCAACAGCGGACCACTGAGGGTCATAACCTTGCACCATGGCCAGTTCCTCAACAAAATCGGCGAGCTGAGAAAGGTCGTTCCTGTAGGCATCGGTGGTATTTGGCGAGAAGCCTTTTTCGATAGAGAGGTGATTCAAGAAACTCTGGATTTCCTGCCGCATTGCCATCTCCTTTATTAAATTGAGAACAGAGGGTATTCTAACATAATCTTACAAAAAATGCACTAGAAATCAAACTAACTTTTTCGTTAAGATAAAAGTTTCCTTGACACAATCTCTGAATCACCGTAGAATGCCAGGGCTTATGGGAAAATGATTGAGATAGGGATCGACCCCATTCTCTTCAACATAGGGTCTCTTGCCATCGGTTGGCATGGGATTTTCGTCATTTTGGCAGTCATCGTAGGGATTGTGGTGTCGCTACGTTTGGCGAAAGGTGATGGTATTGATAGAGGCATCATTTACAGCATTGCGCCCTGGGCAATTCTTGGCGGGATTTTGGGGGCAAGGCTTTTTCATGTCCTGGACTATCTCGCCCTTTATGCCACTGATCCTGTGGCGATGCTTAGATTTTGGGACGGGGGCTTATCTATCTTTGGGGCTATCCTCGGCGGGACACTAGCTGTGGCAATATATGCCAGGGTGAGTGGTCTCTCCTTAGGCCATCTAGCAGATCTCATCGCCCCTGGATTGATCCTGGCCCAGGCTGTGGGCAGGATCGGGTGCACCATAAATGGCGATGCCTACGGCACGCCCACCTCCCTCCCTTGGGCTTTTGTCTACACCCATCCCAATGCTGCTGCCACCACCCTTTTGGGAGTGCCAGGGCACCCATCTCCGGTTTATGAGATTATATGGGACCTCTTGGTTTTCGCCTTGATTTGGAGGCTGAGGGGGCGAATCAGGCCCGAGGGCTCTCTATTTCTGGTCTACCTTTCCCTGTATTCCTTTGGGCGCTTTTTCGTCAGCTTCTTGCGCGGGGGAGAGCAGGCGGTCCTGGGCCCCTTGCATCAGGCGCATATCATCGCCCTCCTGGTGCTGGCGGTTTGTGTTCCCCTACTTATCTACAGGATGCGGCGGCCCAGGGCTTTAGCTGAGCCTTCGGTGGAAGGGGAGGACTAGTTAGGTCGCCGGGGCGAAATCAAGGATGTTTAGCTGGAGCATCTCCTCTCCCCTCCAACGGTCGACCTCAAGGTTATAGACGATGTCCAGGTGGGGGGTGCCCTCGTCGATTAGATGGCCCATTCTGAAAGCGACGCCGTCCCAGGTCACATTGCCCTCCCTTAGCTTCAGCCTTAGGTGTTGCCCTCCAGCGCCCACGCTGCGATACTCCATCACCTTCACCCCACGACTGAGGAAGGTAGGGAGGGGATTGGCACATCCAAAGGGGGCCAGTTGCTGCATCATGTGGAAGGCTCTCCCCTGGAGGGAGGAAAGGGGAAGCTCGGCATCGATGGTGATGAGGGGGCGAAGGTCGAGCTTAGCTAGCTGACTGGCAGCAATCTCAGCCAGGCGCTCCTGAAGGTGGATAAGGTTCTCGGTAGGGACGGTGAATCCCGCCGCCATGGGATGCCCACCAAAGCGAGACAAGAGATCGCTGCACTGGGTGAGGGCGGCAATGATGTCAAATTCGGGGATACTGCGAGCGCTCCCCCTGCTCAGTTCTTTTCCCATCTCGAAGACGACAATGGGGCGGTAGAACTCCTCCACCAACCTACCGGCAACCACACCCACCACACCGGAAGGGTAGTCCTCGCTACCGACCATCAGGAGGGGAGAATCGGTCCCCACCGCAATTAGCTTTTCCCTGGCCTTAGCGAGAACCATCTCACTGAGCCTTTGCCGCTCGGCATTTTTTCTCTCCAGCGAATTGGCCAGCCTTTGAGCCTCCTCGGGGGAGCTGGTCGATAGCAGATCATAGCTGATAATGGCGTGATCCAGCCTGCCCGCCGCATTGAGCCTGGGTCCCAGAATCCAGGAGATGGTCTGCGGGTCAATGCTGCCCAGGGATCTGCCGGCGCATCGCATCATCTCGCTTAATCCCAATCGGTTTGCACTGTTTAGCACCTCAAGGCCTCGCTTTACCAGGTAGCGATTTTCGCCGAGGAGGGGAGCCATGTCGGCCACCGTTCCTAAAGCAACCAGATCCAAAAGCTGGTCTAAATCCCTTTCTTTGCCTATGGATCTAAGCAATCCCTGGAGGAGCTTAAAGGCAACGCCAACGCCGGCGAGATCGGGGAAGGGATAAAGGGAGTCGGCCCGCTTTGGATCTACCGTGGCTAGGGCTGGTGGCATTTTCTGGGGAACGGTGTGGTGGTCGGTGATCACGATGTCAAGCCCCCTGCTTTGCGCCCTTTCCACCTCAGGAGCGGCGCTGATGCCGCAATCCACGGTGATCACCAAAGTAACGCCTTCTTTACAGAGGCTTTCCAGGGCGGCGTGGTTAAGACCATAGCCCTCCTCAATACGATGAGGGATATAGGGGATGGCTCTCCCGCCAAGGGAGGATAGACCCTGGGTGAGAAGAGCGGTGGCAGTGATGCCGTCTGCATCGAAGTCGCCATATATGGCGATGGTCTCGCCGGAAAGCAAGGCGCGATAGGTCCTTGCCACCGCTTTTTCCATGTCGGGGAGAAGGAAGGGATCGCCAAGGAGGCGCTCATCTGCGGCGAGGAAGGCCTCGACCTGGGCTGGGTCGGCGATGCCGCGATTATAGAGGAGCTGAGCCATTAGGGGAGGGATATCCCCTACCCCAGCCAATTGCTCCGCTGAAGGCGGCATTTGCCAGCGGCAGCGATTCATACCCGACCCCCTTTTTAGGTCTCGGTGTAACGGCGGAAGATGAGCGTTGAGTTATGCCCGCCGAAGCCAAAGGAATTGGTCAGTGCCACATCCACCTTTGCCTGGCGAGCCACGTTGGGCACATAATCGAGGTCGCATTCCGGGTCGGGGTGGGTGAGATTTATCGTCGGGGGAATGATCCCGTGCTGGATGGTGAGGACGCATATCGCTGCCTCAATGGCTCCGGCGGCACCCAAGAGGTGCCCTAGCATCGACTTTGTGGAGCTGACAGGGATACGGTAGGCGTCGTCTCCAAAGACGGTCTTTAGCGCTATGGTTTCATGCTTATCGTTTAAGGGGGTGGATGTGCCATGGGCGTTGATGTAGTCGATCTCCCTGGGCTCTAGCCCTTCCTTCTTGAGGGCAATTCTCATCGCCCGCACACCCCCTTCCGCCCCCTCCGCTGGCTGGGTGATATGGTAGGCATCTCCGGTGGCACCATAGCCGACAACCTCAGCTAGAATGGGAGCACCCCGCTTTATGGCGAAGGGGAGGCTCTCCAGGATAAGGATGGCCGCACCTTCACCGAGGACAAAGCCATCGCGCTCGGCATCGAAGGGGCGGGAAGCCTTTTGGGGCTCGTGGTTCCTTGTGGAAATAGCCCTTGCTGCATTGAAGGCGGCAATGGTCAATGGGATTATCTGAGCCTCGGTGCCACCGGCGATCATTGCTTGAGCATCGCCCCGACTGATAGTCTCAAAGGAGACCCCTATGGCGTCGGAGCCACTGGCACAGGAGGAGGTGATGCAGAAGTTGGGCCCCTTTGCCCCGAGCAAAATAGCAACCTGCCCCGCAGCCATGTCGGCGATCATCATCGGTGTCAGAAAGGGGCTGACCCTAGCGGGACCCTTTTCCATCAATATCTGGAACTGGCTTAGAAGGATATTGAGCCCGCCAAAACCGGCGCCGATTATTACACCGATCCCTTCAGCATTTGAGGCATCGATTTTCAATCCAGCCTGCTTTACTGCCTCCAGGGAGGCTGCCACTGCGAATTGGACAAAGCGATCTGAACGACGCGCCTCCTTGTGCTCAAGGTAGCGACTGGGGTCGAAATTCTTCACCTCGGCGGCAAACCTGGTCTCAAAGGGCTCGGGGTCGAAAAGGGTGATATAGTCCACCCCCGACCTTCCAGAGACCAGCCCTTGCCATGTCGATGGCACATCGAGCCCTAAGGGGCTCACTATCCCGAGACCGGTAACTACGACTCTATTGCCCAAGGGCATGCTCCTCCTTTGATTAGTTTTTATCAGTATATCACATCGGAGACCAAAGTCACTACTATGCGGCGCAAACGGGCTTGAGGTATACGCCAAAGGAGTATCTCACCCCATAGGATAGGAACATCGGCTCTCCCCTTTCAGCTTGACCCTCAAAAGCTTATAATAGTGGGAGCAAGCAGGAAGTCAATGCGACGGTAGGGAAGGATGGATGAGGAACCGGAAGAAAAGCGCCACCGTAGCCCTGGAAACCTTGGGCTGCAAGCTCAATCAGGCGGAGAGCGAGTCTCTGGCCAGGAAATTTGCTGAGGCAGGGTATAGGCTCGTCCATCCCTCAGATGGCGCCGACATCTACATCCTCAACACCTGCACGGTGACCCACATCGGCGACCGCAAGTCACGCCATCTTTTGAGGTTGGCACGGCGGATAAATCCTAAAGCCCTTGTCATAGCCACCGGTTGCTATGCTGAGAGAGCACCCGAGGAGCTTGCCCGTGTGGAGGCCGTTGACATGGTGCTCGGCAACGAGGAAAAGGCTCATCTTCTCCAGGTCTTGGGGTGTAAAGGCATGGCCAGTCCAGCATCGGCGCTTGGCCCTTCCCCGGTGCTTCGCACTCGCAGCGTGGTCAAGATCCAGAACGGCTGCAACCAGTTTTGCTCCTACTGCATCGTGCCCATGGTCAGGGGTCAGGAGCGCAGTTTGCCCGCTGGTGAGGTGGTTGATGAGGTCAAGGCCAGGGTTGGCATGGGTTACCGGGAGGTTGTACTAACAGGAACCCAAATTGGAGCCTACAGGCCAAGCCTGGAACTCCTCGTCCAACGCATCCTTGCTGAAACTGATGTAGTGCGATTGCGCCTTTCCTCGTTGCAGCCTCAGGAGCTCACCCCTGAGCTTATTGCCCTTTGGGCCGATGAGCGGCTCTGCCCCCATCTTCATCTCCCCCTCCAGAGCGGCAGCGACCCGGTGCTCAGGCGAATGAGGCGGCGGTATTCGCTGGCTGATTATGAGAGGGCAGTGGCTATGGTTCGAGAGGCAATACCCGATATCGCGCTCACCACCGACATTATGGTGGGCTTCCCGGGGGAAACCGACCAGGAATCCGAGGAGAGCTACCACTTCTGCCAGGGGATGGGATTTGCCAATATCCACGTCTTCCCTTATTCAGAAAGACCTGGCACCCTCGCCGCTGAGATGCCTGGGAAGGTTGGCGAAAGGGTAAAGAAGGAGAGGAGCGAGAGGATGCTTGAGCTAGCGAGAGAGGCGGCACTCCGCTTTCGGGAGCAGTTTTTGGGGCGAACGATGACCGTGCTATGGGAGAAGGAGGCGCAGCAGGGGGTCTGGGTTGGGCTCACCGATAATCATATCAGGGTGTTTGCCCAGAGCAGCGAGCCATTGAGGAACAGGCTGGTGGAGGCAAAATTAGTGGGCTGGCATAGCCTCTTCGACCTATGGGCTGACTTAGTGAACTAACTTTGCAGCTTACTACTTGAAAGACGCTGGTGTCGAGGTTCTCCATTTTGGGGCTTAGCCTTCGATCTTCTCTATTCGATAGCGTAACTTGCCTATTGGTGCCGCTACCTCTATTACCTCACCCTTTCTTCGGCCAAGCAGCGCCTTTGCTGTGGGCGAAGCGACGGAGATCTTGCCCTTTGTCGGACTCGCTTCATTGGGGTGGACCAGGGTGTAGCACAGCTCTTCGCCGGAGGAGAGGTCTTGAAGGACCACGGTGCAGCCCCGGGTAACCTTTGTGGTATCAACCTCCTTAGCAGCGAGCACCGCTGACTTGAGGATCTCTTCCAATTCCCTGATCCGGGCCTCAATCTTCCCTTGATAATCCTTAGCGGCATCAAGTGGGGCATTTTCGCGGAAGTCCTTATCTGCGGCAGCCTTGCGGATTTCGTCAGCGATCCTGGGGCGCTCCCCTTGAAGAGCCAAAAGCTCTTCCCTCAGCTTCTGGTAACCCTGGGGCGTTAAAGCGACCACCTCTTGTCTACGCTCTTTGCCGAGAGGCCCTCGCTTTGATGGGTTTTTCTTCACCCGAAGGTGAACGGCAAGGTTGGTCTGGGTGAGCCCTTGCTTTTTGGCATAGGAAAGGAAGGCCCTCACCGGCTCAAGCCTTTTCATAGCATTGGCTGAGGAGCCCTCCATCCTCTCAGCGTAGTTGGCCACCTCGTGGGCGGCGAGCTCCCTTATGGGACGCTCCATGCCATACCAGCGTACAAACTTGTTTAGCTCCTGCTGGCTCTCCTCCCTCTCCGGTGGCGACAAAGCGGCAAGGAACTGGGTCGCTGCCTGGGCCAAGCTTTTTTCATGCATTAGGCTATTTTCTTACGGTTTGGGTTTCCGCTGTGGATGACAATTACAGGGTCAAGCCCTTTTTCGAGCATTAGACTATTTTAGTTGTTCCGGGTTCCCGCTGTCAATCTATTACCAAGCCAAGCCATCGTGCTTATAGGAGGCCTTGAGCAGGCTGAGGATGCTGGGACCCTTGAGGTCGCTCTCAACACACCCCTCTTCAAAGTGGCGACAAACGGTGCAGGTGACGCAATATTTATCCACCTCGCTAATGTTTTCGAAGAGGTTGCAGGTCTCAGCGCTTCGGTCGTACCAATCCTCAAGGAACTCCTCAAGTACCGGTTTATGGGCTCGAAAGCTTCTTGACCATCCGAGCCCGTTGAACCCTCCCACTAGGTCTTGAGGTGGCAAATAAGGACGCATTGAGAACACCTAGCTTCTTTCATAAGGTTCGGTTCATGGTGCGGTGCCAAGCCTGGTGTGGGTATGTAAATCGATGATCATGTTCTAGAAAAGTCCCTTGCTAGAGCTCTTATAGCGTTGTAACGCTGCGCTTAGGTAGCTGCCGAGGAGGGAAAGGTCCTCGGTAGGGAGGTAATGGGGGGCAACGGCATCAAAGAGCATATTCATGGAAGGGGACACCTCTTCATCCCCCAAATAGAGGATGCAGCCCATAGTGATCTTGGGCAGCGCCAGAAACCTAAAGGCGGCATCGCCGCTTCTGGCCATTGGGGTGCCCCCGATGGCCAGGGAGGCATGGCGGAACCCCTCGGCATCGTTGCCGAAGGCAGCGATCAACGAGCGCAAAGCCATATTGGTGAATCTTTGCTCAAAGAGGCGGGCACCGGGGAGATGGCGATAGGTAATCCACATACCTGAGATGGGAGTGCCATCTGCGGTCACCAGGTAGTGCATCAGGAGTATCTCGAGCCATCGGGGGGGAGGGGCGTCGCTTCCTGCCTCTTCCACCTTCACCTCTGGATAGTGGAGGAAGAAGGAGCGATTGAAGAAGGGTATGATGAATTTTCCCTCCTCAAAGCTGGCTCCGCTCATGGAGGCGACAACATAGGGGCTGAGCCCCTCCACTTCTTTTTGTGCCTTCCGATAAGCGATGTCAAAGCGCATCTTTAACGCCTTTGCAAGTTCCCTCCCAGTATAATACACTGGGCAGAGGGAGGCAAGAAGGCTCCGTGGCATGCTATTGTTTGATTTTTTGTTGCTTTCTGGTATAATGTGGTGTTCAGTAGCCTTAGGGGGAAAGGCGGATAGGAATGGGTTTGAAGTTTTCCAGTAGATGGCTTATTTACCTGCTGGTCGTTGCGGCCCTGGTGGCGCTCTTCTTTGCCTTTTGGCCTTCTTCTCCCGAGGTTCCGACTGGCTCCCTCGACAACCTGGTAACACTGACGAAAGAGGGCTCTGTGATGCTGGCGGACGGTACGGAAATAGGAGGGGAGATTGACCGGATCGTGCAGCAGGGAGATACCCTTAGCGCCATGGATGGCGATACCTCAATGCTGAAGGCCAATTTTGTAGGAAGCACCCCGGACCTTTACGACTATCTGGTGGCACGCGAGGTCGATATGAGCGTGGTGGCGCTGGATCCACAGGAGGTGGGGGGCTTTAATTGGGGAGGGCTGCTCATCAACCTCCTTCCTTTGGTATTCTTTATTGGTTTGATTTGGTTCATCTTCAGCCGAGCGCGGGGGGCCGGTAATCAGGCGATGAGCTTCGGCCGGAGCAAGGCTCGCTTGTTTCCCAGCACCAACCCCACCATTACCTTCGATGATATCGCTGGGGTGGATGAGGCCAAGGCCGAGCTTCAGGAGGTGGTGGAGTTTCTCAAGTTCCCTGAGAAGTTCACCGCTTTGGGGGCGCGCATCCCTAGAGGGGTTCTCCTTGTGGGGCCGCCGGGGACGGGGAAGACCCTCTTGAGTCGTGCTGTGGCCGGTGAGGCCGGTGTCCCCTTCTTCTCCATAAGCGGCAGCGAGTTTGTGGAGATGTTTGTCGGCGTCGGCGCCTCCAGGGTGAGGGATCTCTTCGACCAGGCGAAACGAAACGCCCCTTGCATTATTTTTGTCGATGAGATCGATGCAGTGGGGCGGCAGCGGGGAACGGGGCTGGGCGGCGGTCACGACGAAAGGGAGCAGACCCTTAACCAGATCCTGGTGGAGATGGATGGCTTTGACTCCTCCACCAATGTCATCGTCCTCTCGGCGACCAACCGTCCCGATATCCTCGACCCGGCATTGCTTCGCCCCGGTCGCTTTGACCGCCAGGTGGTGCTTGACCAGCCTGATATTAAGGGTCGCAAGGCGATTCTGGAGGTGCATGTAAAGGGCAAGCCGATGGAGGACTCTGCTAGCCTGGAGACCATCGCCAAGCAGACGGTGGGATTCAGTGGTGCTGACCTTGCCAACCTGGTGAATGAAGCGGCTATCCTGGCTGCCAGGCGTAATAAGAATACCATTGGCTTGCTGGAACTGGAGGAATCTATCGACCGGGTGATCGCTGGGCCTGAGAAAAAGAGCAGGATGATAAGCCCCAGGGAGAAGGAGATCACCGCCTACCATGAGGCCGGTCATGCCCTGGTGGCAAGGAAGCTCCCCCATGCCGACCCGGTGCACAAGATCACCATAGTTGCCCGGGGAATGATGGCTGGCTATACCCGCTTCCTGCCCACCGAGGATCGCTATCTATGGACCCGCTCCCAGCTCAACGACAAGCTGGCGAGCATGCTCGCCGGGCATCGCGCTGAGGACCTCATCTTTGGCGAGATGACCACCGGGAGCCACAGTGACATCGAGCAGGCGACAAAGATCGCCCGCAAGATGGTTACCGAGTACGGGATGAGCGAGAAGCTTGGCCCCCGCACCTACGGGCGCAGGGAGGAGCTGATCTTTCTGGGTCGCGAGGTGGCGGAGCAGAAGGACTATAGCGAGGAGACCGCCCGGGATATCGATGAAGAGGTTCACGCTGTTATCCAGCATGCCTATGAGGTAGCCAAAAAGATCCTCTCTGAGAATAGAGCGAAGCTGGTGCAGATAGCGGGGGTATTGATCGCCAAAGAGACCATAGAGGGCGAGGAACTGGAGACGCTGTTTAACGCACCCCTTCCCGGCGAGGAACCCACATCGCCCCCCGATGAACAAATCCCCGTCGAGCCCTGATAGCATGTTTGAGGTAACGGAAGCTCCCATCCTTTAATTGGAGATGTCCAAGCTTTGTCCTGGTAGTGTCATCCCTCGCATATATAGTCCTAGCAAATCCCACCTTCCTCTTGGTTGTGGTAATTTATATCACGCTTTGCCGCGCTAAGCGAGAAAGGACCTGTAGATGCCTAAGAGGGTTGACAAATAGATCTCTCGCTGCCATAATACCCCAAATCTACATTGGGAGGGATTGTAGGATGCCATCAATATGGTTCTCTATTATCGTGGGCCTTCTGCTGATTCTTGCCGGCATTCTTGCGCTCACAGTGGACCAACCTGCGGCTGTTCCCGTTTGGTACGCAGCTGTGATGATCGGCATAGGGCTCATAGGCTTTGTAGTTGGCTTTATCGATAGACGAAGAATAGGATAATAAGGCAGGCTAAAAAAGCTGACCAAGCGAGGCGAGCAGCCAGCCGATAGCGCCGCATATAGGGAAGGTCAACACCCAGGCGAGGGCGATATTTCTGGCAACGCCCCAGCGCACTGCGGAGAGGCGCTTTGTGGCGCCCACTCCCATGATCGATGAGCTTATGCAATGGGTGGTGCTCACTGGGATGCCAAACGCTGAGGCGACCTCGACCACTGCTGCCGCCGAGCCTGTGGCGGCAAAGCCATGAACGGGGCGCAAGGCGGTGATCTTTATCCCTACGGTTCTAATAACGCGCCATCCGCCAAAGGCGGTGCCCAGAGAGATAGCGATTGCTGAGCTGACCCACATCCAGGTTTCGATATGAAACGCGGCCCCAGTGGAGATCATCAATGCAAAGGCCATGATAGCCATGGGCATCTGACCATCGTTCTTGCCGTGGGCATAGGCCATAAAGGCCGCGGAGAGGATCTGCAGCCGACTGAAGGTGCCCTCCACCCTGAGCGGGGCAGTGCGCCGCAATATCCACATCAGGGCGATCATCACCAAAAACCCCCCGGCGAAGCCCAGGGCCGGGGCGATAGCTACCGCTGAGAGCACCGTGCCAGGACCGTCCCAAAGGATAGTCCCGATTCCGCCTATAGCGATCCCAGCTCCAACAAGCCCAGCAATAAAGCTATGGCTTATACTTACCGGAAGACCCCAGTAGGTTGCGAGCAGTCCCCAGGCAATCACCGCAACTAGGGCAGCAATTATGATCTCATACCCCTGAGTAACGACCTCTGGGTCGATGATCTTTGTGCCAATGAAATAGGCTACTCCTAGGCCAGTAGCTGCCCCGGCGAAGTTGAAAATTGCAGCCATGATCACGGCACGGAGCGGGGAGAGAACACGGGTGCCGATTACGGTGGCGATGGCATTGGCGGCGTCATTGAAACCATTGATAACGGCGAAGCCGACGGCAAGGATAATGACAATGATGAAAAGAGGATCAGGCACGCTTGATCATTACCCCTTCGAGAACATTGGCGATGTCCTCGCAGCGGTCTGTGGCGTTCTCCATGTGCTCATAGATCTCCCGCCATTTGATCACATCAGCAATGTCTGCTTCGTGGTCAAAAAGCTCCCCCAGTGCGGAGCGCAACACAGCGTCAGCCTCGTTCTCCAGTCGATTTATCTCGATACAGTGCCCGGGGATTTGGTTTAGCTGCTTGCGGTGGCGCAACCGGGGTATCGCTTTGCTAACTTCGGAGGTCACTCTAACTAGGATATCTGCTAACTCCTTCGCCCTCTCTGTAGGTTGGCTAACCTTATAAAGAACCAGGGCCACAGCGGTGCCCTCCATAAAGTCCATCACATCGTCCATGCGTTCGGCAAGCTGGGCGATGTCCTCCCTGTCGAGGGGGGTGACAAAGGTGGCGTGTAATTGGGCAATGATGCGGTGTGTGATGTTGTCCCCATGGTGCTCCAGCTCGGTCATCTGTCTCGCCCTCTCCTCGACATCCTCCCAATTTTCGAAAAGTTCGGCAAGGAGCTGAGCCGCCCTTACCAGGTTTCGGGCGCTCTCCTCGAAGAGGTCGAAGAACTTCTCCTCCCTGGGGATAAAAGGGAATCTAACCAAGTTGCCACCTCCTTTTGTATCAGCCTAAATTAGCAGAGAGGGGGGCAGTTGTCAATAGAATTCCCTTTGTGGTGGCATTTTGGTATAATAAGGTGTCAAAGATGGCGAAAAGGTTTGAGGTCATCGATCATACAGCCGATATTGGCATCGCCGCCTACGGGTCAGACCTGAAGGAGGCCTTCGCCAATGCGGCCTATGCTATGTTTAGCCTGATGGTGGACCTAAAGGGTGTGGGCGATGCTCTATGCCACGAGGTTGAGGTGACGGCGGAGAATCGAGAGGACCTCCTCGTGGCATGGCTCAACGAGCTGATCTATCTTTTCGAGGTGGAGGGCATCCTTTTCAAGAGGTTTAGGGTTGGTGAACTCACCGAGACCAGGCTTAGCTCAAGGTGCTATGGAGAGGGGGTCGATCCTGTGCGTCATAAGATAAAGATGGCGGTTAAAGCAGCCACCTACCATATGCTCAAGGTTGAAAAGGGGGATGGCTTTAGGGTTCAGGTGCTCTTTGATATTTAGGAGGGGAAGGCGATGCCGCGTTGGGGGGGAACGTTAAAGAAGGTGGACGATTACCGCTGGGAAATCCCGAAGAGCTATAAGGCGGGGATGACCGTGCCTGGGCTTGTTTATGCAGATGAGCTCATGCTGGAGCATATTCGGGAGGAGGAGGCCCTGGAGCAGGTAGCCAACGTTGCTTTCCTCCCTGGGATCGTCTCAAGGTCGCTGGCTATGCCCGATATCCACTGGGGCTATGGTTTCCCCATCGGGGGTGTGGCCGCCACCAGGGTTGAGGATGGCGTGATCTCCCCGGGAGGGGTCGGCTTTGACATCAATTGCGGGGTGCGCCTACTTCGTACCAACCTCAGCGAAGAGGAGGTCCGCCCCAAGATCGAAAAGTTGGTCAATGCCCTTTTTCATGCTGTTCCTTCAGGGGTGGGCTCCCAGGGGAAGCTAAGACTGGATCAGAAGGAGATAGACAAGGTTCTTGTCAACGGCGCCAGATGGGCGGTGGAGAAGGGATACGGGGAGGCGAGGGACCTGGAGGTCACTGAGGAGAATGGCGGCATGCGGGGCGCCGACCACGGGTGTGTAAGCGTCAAGGCGAAGCAGCGAGGCGGCCCCCAGCTAGGGACGCTGGGCGCAGGGAACCATTTCCTGGAGGTTCAGGTGGTGGAGGAGATCTATGAGCCTGCTATCGCTTCGGCCATGGGGATTGAAAGGCTGGGTCAGGTGCTCTTCCTCATCCATACCGGATCGCGGGGGCTGGGTCACCAGGTTTGCACCGACTATCTAGTGACCATGGGGGTGGCGGTGCAAAGGTACGGGATCAGACTCCCCGACCGCCAACTTGCCTGTGCCCCGGTGAAGTCCCCGGAGGGGCAAGCCTACTTTGCTGGCATGGCCTGCGCCGCCAATTATGCCTGGGCCAACCGCCAGTGCATCACCCATTGGGCCAGGGAGTCCTTTGTCCAGGTGTTTGGCAAGAGCCTCGGCGAATTGGGCCTGGAGATGATCTACGATGTGGCTCACAATATAGCCAAGATGGAGGAGCACGAGGTAAATGGTAAAAGGCTTCCCCTTTGCATCCATCGTAAGGGGGCCACCAGGGCCGTCCCCGCTGGATATCGAGATGTACCTCGCATGTACAGCGCAATAGGGCAGCCTGTGCTCATCCCTGGCGATATGGGTCGTTATTCCTACGTTTTAGTGGGTACGGAGAAGGCCATGGAGGAGACCTTTGGTTCCACCTGCCATGGCGCCGGGAGGGTTCAGAGTCGCTCTGCAGCAAAGCGAAGCCTGCGCGGCGCCGATGTCGCCAGAGCGCTCGCTGAGAAGGGGATCACGGTCAAGACGGGGAACATATCCTCCCTCGCCGAGGAGGCGTCGTCGGCCTACAAGGATGTCGCCCAGGTGGTGGAGGTAACCCATAGAGCTGGGATCTCCCTCAAGGTGGCTAAAGCAAGACCCATAGGTGTGGTCAAAGGCTAGGCCCTCTAACCCTTTTCAATTTGCTGAGGTTTGGGGCCTTTCTGAGCTCTTTTGTAGCTATGCCTCTTATAGGACGAAAAATGCCCTTTGCCATCGTCAAAGGTTTGAGAATAAACTACCAGGGGCAACCAGCCTGAAAAAAGGGCCAGTTCCTTTTGTTTGTTCATGGAGCCTCGGGCAATCATAGGACCTGGCCGAATCAGCTTGTTTTCTTCTCCAAGGAACATACCCCTATCGCCATCGACCCTCCCGGGCATGGCAAATCCGAGGGCGCTGGTGCTGATGAGATCGGCGGCTACCGAGATTTCTTGCAGGCCTTTGTCGATGAGCTTTCCTTGGGGCGTTTCCCCCTTTGCGGTCACATAGCGATCGTTCCGTTGACAATGGGGAAGCGAAGGTGATAAACTGGGCAAAACTCCTTTTGAGGCTTTGATAGATAGGTTATTGCCACCTTGCGGTTGGGAGATGTTTCATGTTTGACAAGGATAGGCTTAAGGAGATCGAGAGGAGGAGGAGGCAATGGGAGGAGAGGGTGCTTAAGCCGTCTTTGGAGAGGTTCGGGGCTGAGGAGAGCCCCCAGAGATTCTACACTCCCTTGGATATCAAAGATCACGATTTTCTGGAGAAGGTGGGGTTTCCCGGGGAATATCCCTTCGCTGCCGATGTCTATGCCACCTCCATGCCTGCGCTGTCCATACTTGTCGCTGCCCCCACTGAATTAGTCAGGGCTGGAATGTATTCTGGGTATGGAACCGCTGAGGATACCAGGGATTACTATAACTACATGAGGGAGCGTGGTCGTCTTGGCGGTCCCAACATCGCCTTCGATCTTCCTACCCAGTGCGGCTACGACTCCGATGACCCTATGGCCTGTGGCGAGGTGGGAAGGGTAGGGGTGGCCGTGGATACGCTGAGGGATATGGAGGTGATCTACGAGGCCTTTGTCGGTGATCGCGACCTCGACCGGATCGCCTCCAACTTTACTATAAACGCCCCCTGCAACATCATCCTCGCCATGTATTTCGCCCTTGCCGAGAAGAGGGGCATCCCCCTAGATAGACTTAGAGGGACACCACAAAACGACATCCTAAAGGAGTACGTCGCCCGAGGAACCTACATCTTCCCCCCGAAGCCCTCGATGAGGCTGATCAGAGACACCATTACCTTTTGCACCGAGCACATCCCGCTGATGAACAGCATCAGTATCTGTGGCTATCATATGAGGGAGGCCGGTGCCACTGGTCCCCAGGTTTTGGCCTTTACCTTCTCTAATGCTATAGCCTATGTCAAGCTGGGGATAGATGCTGGGCTTGATGTGGATACCTTTATCCCTCGCCTCACCTTCCTCAGCTTTGGTGGGAGTATGGAGTTTTTCAAGGAGATCGCCCTTCAAAGGGCGGCACGGCGGATGTGGGCCAGGATCATGAGGGACCGCTTTGGCTCCAATAACCCCAGGTGTTGGATATTGCGCCAGGCAGCCGCCGCCGCTACCGGGGAGGTGAACAAAACGGTGCAGCGACCCCTCAACAACTTCATGAGGGCGGTGATCGGCGGTGTGGCCTCTTCTCTTTCCGGAGGAGGTCCTTTCACCGGGTTCCCCTACGATGAACCCCTGGGGCTGGGGCATAGCCTGGAAGGCTGGCAGCTCAATATAGATGCGATGAGGGTCCTCCTTCACGAGGCGAAGCTTTGTGAGGTCAGCGACCCCCTGGCTGGTTCTTATTATGTGGAGTCTCTCACCGACCAGATCGAGGAGGAGGCATGGAGGGAGATGGAGAGGATCGACGCCATAGGTGGTGCCGTCGCTGCTATAGAGAGGGGTTATATGCAGCAGGAGATCGCCAAGAGCGCCTATCGGTTCCAGAGGGAGGTGGAGAGCAGGGAGAGGGTCATTGTTGGTGTAAATCGTTTCATCGGGGAGCATGAGCTGGAGGTTGCCACCACCAGGCTGGTGGAGCACCCCTATGATCCGGTGAAGAGGGCTGAGGCTGAGCAGAAGCAGATAGCGAACCTGGCAAAGGTGAAGAGGGAGAGGGATAACGAGAAGGTTAAGGCATGCCTCAAGCGGATGGAGGAGGCAGCCAGGGATGAGAGCCTGAATACGATACCCCCGATTCTGGAGGCGGTAAAGGAATATGCCACCCTGGGGGAGATGTGCCGCGTTTTGAGGGATGTATTTGGCGAATACCAGGCATATAACGTGGTGGTCTAGCTTGGGGAGATAAAGGGGAAGGCCCTCCTTGGTGGAGGGGCTGATGGGATAGAGAAGCGGCAGCAGATGCAGGGTTTGGCTCAGGCGAGGGACCAAAATGGAGAAGACCGATGGGTAGCGGGCTAACTGATGGCGCAGTTCTGGCGGGGGTGGGCGTGACTGTCGTCTTCGCCACCCTGGTCATCTTAATGGGGGTGATCTTGCTCATGGGCAGGGTCTTTCCGGAGAAGGTCCAGGGGCCAGTTGCCGCCATGGAAGGGACGGAATCAGTCGTTTCCGAGGAAGGCGAAGGCCCCCCCGAGGGGCAGGTGGTGGCGGCCATTGCGCTGGCCCTGAGCCTGGCGCAATCGGAGTCAGGCCGGCTGGGGCCAAGGATAGGTGCCCTGCCAGCACGCCAAAGGAACCTCTGGGCAGCCTATGGCAGACAGCAAATCATGGACTCTAGGGGAAGGACAAGACAGAAGTGGTAAAGAGCTTCAGGTTGGTGGTCAACGATAGGGAATATACGGTAGAAATAGGCGATCTATCTCATTCACCCCTAACGGTGGTGGTCAACGGCGAGACCTACAAGGTCGAGGTGCAGGCGGAGCCCACCGGCTCCCCTAAGCCGGCAGCTTCGGTGGTGAGGGAAGCCGGGCCGGAGCGGAAGGTGGCTGAGCCTCCGGTCGCCCCTAGGCCCAGGGTCGAGGTTGTTGCCGGTGCTGTGACCGCACCCTTGCCGTGTAAGGTGCTGCAGATCAAGGTGAAGGAGGGCGATCGGGTTAAAAGCGGGGATGTGCTCTTTGTCGCCGAGTCCATGAAGATGGAGATCAGCATACCAGCGCCCGGGGATGGTGTAATCAAAGCCATCCGGGTGGCGGTGGGGCAAACGGTCAGGCAGGGAGAGGTTCTGGCTGATATGGAGTAGGGAGCAGCCAAATAAGTGGACTGGTCAAGTCTCTTCGAGGGGTTCAAAGGTTTAGGTGCCGAGCCAGGCACCCTCCTTATGTTGGCCATTGGTGGCGTGCTTATTTATTTGGGCATCGCCAAGAGGTTTGAGCCCCTCATCCTTATCGGGATCGGTGTAGGGATAATCCTGGCCAACCTGCCCCTGGGAGAGCTCGTCAAGCCAGCCACTGAGGGGGAAGCGGGCGGTCTTCTCTGGTATTTCCAAGAATATCTCCTGGTCACCGAGATCATACCTTTGCTAATCTTCCTCTGCCTGGGGGCACTCACCGATTTTGGGCCCTTGCTGTCAAACCCGCGCATCATTCTCCTGGGCGCTGCTGCCCAGCTGGGCGTGTTCATAGCCCTGCTCGGGGCTATAGCGCTTGGCTTCGACCTGCGGGGGGCGGCAGCCATAGCCATAATCGGCGGGGCGGATGGGCCTACCACCATCTATGTGGCGACAAAGATGCAGGAGATGGGGGGGCCCATAATCCTGGGGGCGGTGGCGGTAGCCGCCTATTCCTACATGGCCCTGGTTCCCGTAATCCAGCCACCCATCATCAGGCTCCTCACCACCAAGGAGGAGAGAAGGGTGAGGATGCCCTACACCTTTCGCCCGGTCTCCAGAAGGACAAAGATCATCTTCCCAATAGCTTTGGCCGTTGTCGCCGGGATAATAGTCCCCAAGGCAGCACCCCTTCTCGGTATGTTGGCCTTCGGCAACCTCCTCCGCGAGAGCGGCGTGGTGGAGCGCCTGTCCAGCACCGCCCAAAATGAATTGATGAACATCGTTACCATCCTGCTCGGGCTCACCGTGGGTTCGACGATGCCGGCGGCAGTATTCCTCCAGTGGGGCACCATACAGATCTTCCTGCTGGGGCTCGTCGCCTTTTGCTTCTCCACCGCCGGTGGCATACTCCTCGGCAAGTTGATGTACCGTTTATCGGGAAAGAGGATAAACCCCATCATCGGCGCCGCCGGGGTATCGGCCGTTCCCATGGCTGCCAGGGTTGCCCAGAGGGAAGCCAGCCGGGAGGACCCGGAGAACTTTCTGCTGATGCACGCCATGGGCCCGAACGTGGCTGGTGTTATTGGCACAGCCACGGTGGCAGGGGTGCTCATAGCCCTGGTGCCCGGGCTGATAGGTTAGGCCCGATGCCGGCCCAAGACAGCCGATTTTCCTCGCCCATGCCCTGGGCGCTGATGTTGCCGGGGTCGTTGGCTCTAGCACCCTGGCTGTATTGCTCATAAGTTTGTTGACATAAAGAAAGGAGAAATCATGGCGGAAGAGGTGCTTCTCGTAGAGAAGGAGGAAAACATCTGCACCCTCACCATCAATCGCCCCCAGAGGCGAAACGCCCTCAGCCCAGAGCTGCTCTATCGGCTGGGCGATACGTTTCACGCGCTGAAGGATGACAGGGATATTAGGGTGGTGGTGCTCAGGGGTGCCGGGGACAAGGCCTTCTCCTCAGGGATCGATCTGGGGGGTGGACTAGCGGGTCTTGAAGAGGTACGAAGGGGTGACCCCATCGAATATGCCATGGGGAGCGTCGTCTCCTACCCCCACCCGGTGATTGCCATGATCTATGGCGCCGCCATGGGCTCCGGCTGCGACCTGGCGGTGAGCTGCGATTTGCGCATCGCCGCCGATACGGCAAGGATGGGGATAAACCCGGTGAAGCTGGGGCTGGTCTATGCCCCCAAAGGCATTCAGCGCCTGATCAATGTGATTGGGTTGCACCGGGCAAAGGAGCTTTTCTTCACCGGGAGATTCATCGATGCTCAAAGGGCAAAGGAGATCGGGCTTGTGAACCATGTGGTTCCAGCGGAGGAATTACTCTCTTTTACCTATGCCCTGGCTCGGGAGATCGCTGACAATGCCCCGCTGGCGGTGAGCACCACCAAGACCATCTTCAACAGGCTGCTTAAGTATCAGGGGCTGAGCGCTGAGGATGATGCTGAGATCGCAGCCCTGAGGAACATGGTGGAGAGGAGCGAGGATGCAAAGGAGGGCCTTAGAGCTTTTGCTGAGAAGGGAAAACCTAAATTTATCGGTAAATGAAAAGGGATTGGGGGAGGGATTTTAGGGATGGCAAAGAAGGAATATGTTTTCCGCTATAAACTGGAACCCAAAAAGGAGGCCCTGTATCCAGATCCTCTGCTGGAGATGATCAGAGCCCAGCTTGAGAATATCCTCAATCTTGTCATCCCTCTAGAGGGGCGGCGGGAGGTAAAGATCGACGGATTTAAGCTGCTTAGGGACAGGGAGAGGGTATATAAGATATTCAGCAAAGAGCAAGAATTAGGCGATTTCCTTCAAGAGCGCTACCTCTGAGAGTGGGCGGGGGTGATGTGAAATGAACTCCTTTCAGGACATAAAGAATGCCTCTTTATATGAACCAAGGATAGAATTCATTAAAAAACAGCTGGAGAGCCTCCTCGCCGTGGTGGATCTGGAGAAAGAGGGAAGGATCGTCGAGGTGGATGGCTTTCGGCTGAAAAATCTCAAGGACTGGCTGGTTCCCTCCTCCTGTGACCCCATTGAGGTCTTCGAATATGCGGGAGGTCGCTGCGATTGCGATTGCCTCTTCTGCTACAACAAAGGGAATCCCCCTTCGCTGGCTTTGGGCAACTTGAGAAGACCTCCCGGGGAGGAATTTGAGGAGATGAGGACGAGGATCGACTATTTTTTCCCAAAGGCGGAATCCAGCTTATTCTCCAGTCTGGGCGAGATCTACGAGGTTTCGATCCACCCCCATTTTTTGGAGGTGCTTCGGCTACTTAGGGAGAAGACCCCGAAGGTATTTCGGATAACCACCAACGGTAAGACCCTGACCCCTGAAGTCATCTCCCGGTTGGCGGGGCTGAAGCCGGTATATCTCTACCTGTCCTTGAACAGTGCCTCCCCCTCCCGCCGCAGCAAGCTGATGGGGGACAGGGATCCCCAAATCGCTATCGATTCCCTTCCTTTGCTTAAGGAGGCGGGTATTCCCTATGCCGTGGTAATCGTCCCGTGGCCCATGGACTCCGTTGGCGAGATGCTCGATGACCTCGGGGCTACTGTTGCCTACGCTGAGGAGCACGATGCCCACCTTGTGGGGGTCAACCTCCCCGGCTATTCGAAATATTTCTCTCAGGAGAAGCTCTTTGACCTCGATGAGGTCTGGTCGGCGACCGTCTCCCATGTCAGAAACCTCAGAGGGAAGACCGCTTGCGCCATCGTGGTCATGCCCAGCATGTATGAGGAGAATCTTTACGAGGGGCGCAAGAACCTGCCCAGGGTCATCGGTGTGGTGAAGAATTCCCCCGCCGCAGGAGCGGGGCTTGGCATGGGGGATCAAATCCTGGAGATAAATGGCATTTCAATAGCCAGCAGACCTCAGGCGAGGGACCTTCTTTTCATCCTTCAGCGCAGTGAGAATCGCGAGGCCCATCTCGGAGTCGAAAGGGAGGGCCGCACTTTTCAGTTAAGCCTGAACCTGGAGGATTTCTCTTACCCCTATTCCAGGGAGAGCGATAATCACCTGGGAATCATCTTTATGGGAACGGGGCTCAGGCGGAGCTATCTGGAGAGGCTCAAGGAGATCATCGATTCTTACAAGGCGAAGCACGTCCTTTTCCTTTCCTCGATTCTGGTGAAGCCCACCTTCGAGCAGTGCCTTGCCGAGAGCCACCTCTTTGGCGATTTGAGAATCGATATCCAGGTGCCGCGGAACAACTTCTTTGGGGGCAATGTATTCATGGGCGATCTCTTGGTGGTTCAGGATTTCATCGACTTCATCAAGGAATATCTGGAGAGGAACAGGGTGAGACCCGATTTGATCGTCATCCCCTCCTCCCCCTTCAACTTAGGGCAATGGGGTAGGGACCTGACGGGAAGGGTTTACCTGGACATCGAGAGGGAGGTAGGGATTCCGGTGGCGCTCCTGGATTGTGCCGCTATATATGATTAGATATTGAAGAGGAAGGTGATCACATCGCCGTCTTTGACGATGTAGCTCTTCCCCTCAGCGTGGAGCAGGCCCCTTTTTCTCCCCTCGGCGACGCTGCCGCACTTCACCAGATCGTCGTAGCCGATGGCCTCGGCCCTGATGAAGCCCCTTTCCATATCTGAGTGAACCTTTCCTGCTGCCTTCACTGCCGTGGTGTCTCGGTGGATGGTCCATGCTTTTACCTCATCGGAGACCACGGTGAAGAAGGAGATCAGCCCCAATAGATCGTA
>JAUXBC010000046.1 GCA_030619615.1 Dehalococcoidia bacterium | reverse complement strand
TGAGGGCAGGCTTGGTCATTGAAAAAGAGGGCGGCGGAACCCGTGACCTGTTTCGAAACCGGCTCATGATTCCGATAAGGAATGATGAGGGCAGGGTTGTTGGCTTTGGCGCCCGCGCCCTCGATGATACCATCCCCAAATATCTCAACTCCCCGCAGACGGCGATCTTCGACAAGAGCGGCATCCTTTACGGGATCGACCGAGCCAAGGGGGCGATCAGGGAGCGGGGTTTGGCGATAATTGTGGAAGGCTATATGGATGTCCTTGCTGCCCACCAATGTGGCATGGCAAACGTAGTTGCCTCTATGGGCACCTCCCTTACCCAGAAACAGGTAGCAATTATTAAGAGGCTGACCAAAAACCTGACCCTGGCCCTGGATGCCGACGCCGCCGGGGATGAGGCGACCCTTCGTGGTCTTGAGCTTGCCAGGCAGGCCTTCAGCGAAAGGCTCACCTCAATGCCCGACTGGCTGGGGGGGACCTCTAAGCTTAGAGGGAACCTAAGGATTATCCTCCTGCCCAGGGGTAAAGACCCCGATGAGGTGATCAGGGAGGACCCCGAGGCCTGGCAAAGGCTGGTTGATGAGGCCTCACCTCTGGTGGACTACTTCTTTAAGGCGGTCACCTCACGATTGGACCTGACCAGAGAGGAGGACAAATCGGTTGCTGCGGAGCAGCTCCTGCCCCTCATTTCGGAGATAGAGGATGATGTGGAGCGGGCGCTTTATTTGAAGAGGCTCGCTGGCTTGGTGGGGGTGGATGAGCGAACCCTGGCCGGTAAGGCAGCCAGGCTCAGACCTACAGAAAGGGAAAGGCCGAAAAGGGCGGGACAGAAGGCGGTATCGCTTCCCCAAGCCCTCAGCCATCCGCTGGAGGAATACTGCCTCTGCCTGCTACTTCAGCACCCGGAGCTGAGGCAAAGGGGTAGCGAGCTTTTGCCCGATGATTTCGAAGGTACGGAAAACCGTGAGCTTTTCCTTGCTTGGCGCGACTGCCCCAGTGTGGAGATGCTCCGCCAGAGCCTTGATGCTAACCTTCATGAGCATCTCGACTCCTTGATGAAAAGGGTGTTTCCCCCTGCCAGCGGGAGGGAACTCGAGAGCGCCCTCGCCGATTGCCTTCGGCGCTTGGGGGAGCAAAGGCTGAGAAGGCTGAAGGCGCTGGAGGAGATGCTGATTTCTGAGGCGGAGTCTGAGGGCGATATAAACCTGATAAGAGAGCCGGTGGAAACGCTACTTCAAAAGGGATTAGAACCAAGTACCCAGCTAAAAGACGTGTTCGAAAAAGGAAAGGGGAGAGGAGCGCAACAATGACCTTGGGAGAGAACGAAGATCTAAGGGGGCTTTTTAGCAAAAGGAGGAGGGAAAGCTCGGAAGACCTCCCTGACCTGGCGCCGGAACAGGATATAGATCACATGTGGGATATCTACAGCGCCCTATCCGGTAGGGACATAATTATCGAGGAGGTGAAAGGGCCAGCCGAAGCATCGCCGGAGCCGGAGGCAGCCGAACTTGAGGAATGGGAGGAGGAGCCAAAGCCTAGGATTGAACCTGAGATCGAGCTGGAAACGGTGCTGGAACTGGAGGAGGAGGTCGTTGATGACCCGGTGCGTATGTACCTTCGTGAGATCGGCAGGGTATCCCTGTTAACTGCTCAGGATGAGAAGAACCTGGCAAGCAAAATGGAGCTGGATAGACATGTGAGGAGGATCGAGGAGGATTGGTCCACCAAATTTGGCAACACCCCCTCAGCGACTGATATCATGATTGCCATCTTGGAGCGGCTTTGTCAGTCTTCCCCCCTCATCGATATGGCAGCGGAGGAGCTTGGCTTACCTCCGTCAGCGAGCCTCTTGGAGAGGATCTCTGACCCAAGGTTTCGTGCTGCCATTAAGGGCGTGATTGACCAGCGACTAATAAGGGCTATCGCTGAGAGAACAGGAGGAGATTTGGTCGATGTGGAGCACGCAATAGTGAAGCTCTCGCTGGATAGCTGCCTCTTCCCGCCGGGGATTGTGGAGGCTATCGAGGGCAAGTCCCTCACCGAGGTAGGGGCTCTATTACATGAGCCCGACTTCCTTTCCTCCCTACGTTCCAAAGAGAAGGAATTCGAGGCATATCTTGAGGTGATCGATCGGGAGGCGGCCAGGGCGGAAAGGCACCTAACCGAGGCTAACCTCCGCCTCGTCGTCAGCGTAGCTAAGAAGTATATCGGCAGGGGGATGTCTTTCCTCGACTTAATACAAGAGGGCAATATAGGGCTGATCAGGGCGGTGGAGAAGTTCGATTATAGGAAGGGTTACAAATTCAGCACCTACGCTACTTGGTGGATCAGGCAGGCGATCACCAGAGCCATCGCTGATCAGGCGCGCACCATCCGTATCCCTGTTCATATGGTGGAGACCATCAACAAGCTTCTTCGAATCAGCCGACGCTTGGTTCAGGACTATGGAAGGGAGCCCACCAGCGAGGAGATCGGCAAAGGGATGGAGATCACCCCCGAGAAGGTGAGGGAGATCATCAAGGTATCCCAGGAGCCGGTATCCCTGGAGACCCCTGTTGGGGAGGAGGAGGATAGCCACCTCGGTGACTTCATCGAGGATCGGGCGGCACTGGCACCCCCCGACGTAGCATCTCACCAGCTTCTTAAAGAGCAGATCGAGGATGTGCTTTCCTCCCTCAATGCCCGGGAGCGGCGGGTGCTTCAACTGAGATTTGGGCTTGAGGACGGGCGGAGCCGCACCCTTGAGGAGGTGGGCATGGAGTTTGGGGTCACTAGAGAGCGCATTCGACAGATCGAGGCGAAGGCGCTGCGGAAGCTGCGCCACCCCAGCCGCTCCAAGAAGCTCAAGGATTATCTTGAGTAAGAAGAATTTTAAGCCAGTACAAACCTTTTTCCTCTTCTTAGGCTCGGTCTTTGCCTTATTGCTAATCATTGTCGGCGTCGTTGGCTATTTAGTCACAGGTCCAGCACCGATAGGGGCGGAAGCCGCCCCGGTGCCGGTGAGCGATGAGGCGGCAGAAAGCTTCGATCAAAAGGTCGAGGATTTCGAGCAGGAGATAGAGCAAGCCCACCCCGGAGAAGAGGTGACCTTGGTGATCACCGAGGAGGAAGCCACCTCCAAGCTAGCCGAGCTCGCTGCTGCTGAGCAGCTCCCCCTGGAGATGAATCGCGTTAAGATCAACTTCAATGAGGGTATGGTATGTGGTTTTGCCATAGTAGATGTTGGCATCGAGGTGCAAGTAGCCCTTCAAGCTAAAATTGAGGCTGAAGACGGGAAACCTAAAATAACAATTGAGAGCCTCAACTTTGGTAGGCTTCCCGTCCCCAGGACATTAGTCGATCAGGTGATGATCGCTATTATGAGGCAACTAGGGGAGCGATGGGAGAGCGTCCCCGTGGAGTTGCAGGATATTACCATTGAGGATGGAAAGCTGACCATTATCGGGGTAATGAAGTAACCTGTTTGCCTAATGGAGCATTGGCCATAGCTTTTTTCCCCGTGCTGAGGCCATCTGCTTCACCAGCTTTCGTGTCTGGCGGAATTGGTTCAGCACTTGATTGACATCTTGCGGTGTTGTTCCACTACCTCGGGCGATGCGGCGCCTTCTGCTGCCATCGATGATATCCGGGTTGCGACGCTCCTCAGGGGTCATGGAAAGGATAATCGCCTCGGTCTGTTTAAGCTTCTTTTCATCCACCGCCTGAGGGGCACGCCGCGCCATCGAGGAGAGCCCTGGGATCATCTCCACCAATTGACTCAAAGGCCCCATCTTCTGCATCTCCTGGAGTTGCCATAGAAAGTCCTCAAGGTCGAGGGTGGCATGGCGCAGCTTCCTCTCCAGCTTGCTTGCCCGCTCCTCGTCAAGGGTCTTCTCCGCCCTTTCGATAAGGGTAAGCATATCCCCCATGCCCAGGATGCGTGATGCCAAACGATCGGGGTGGAAGGTTTCAAAGGCGTCCACCTTCTCACCGGTTCCGATGAACTTAATAGGCACCCCGGTGACCGATTTGATGGAGAGGGCTGCCCCACCACGAGCATCGCCATCCATCTTAGTGAGAATCAGCCCGGTGAGCCCTGCTTTAGCATGGAACTCCTCGGCGGCACGCACTGCATCCTGCCCGGTCATCGCATCGACCACTAATAGCACCTCGGAGGGTTTAAGCTCCCTCTTCATGCCCGCCACCTCCTCCATCATCGCCTCATCGATGTGGAGGCGCCCCCCGGTGTCGGCGATAACCCAGGTAGCAGCCAGCTCCCTGGCGTGCTTCATGGCGTGGGCACAAATAGAAACAGGTTTTGATGAGACGTCTTCGCTATAGACGGGTATGTCATGCTGCTTGCCAAGGACAACTAGCTGCTCGATGGCGGCAGGTCGGCGAAGGTCGGCGGCAACGAGCAAGGGGCGGTATCCTAAGCTCTTCAGGTGGAGGGCTAGCTTTGCCGCAGTGGTTGTTTTCCCTGAGCCTTGGAGACCGACGAGCATCACCATTGTCGGGGGATGGCTGGCCGGCACCAGGTGACTGGGATCCCCTCCCAAAATGGCGACAAGCTCCTCGTTGACGATCTTCACAACCTGCTGCGCCGGGGTTAGGCTCTCCATAACCTCAGCACCCAGGGAGCGCTCCCGCACCTTGGCGACAAAATCCCTTACTACCTTGAAGTTGACATCGGCCTCCAAAAGCGCCAGCCGCACCTCCCTCAGCGCCTCATCGATATCCCTTTCGTTGAGCCTGCCCTTGCTGCTCAGCCTTCCAAAAACGCCGCCCAGTTTTTCCGACAAGACCTCGAACATGCGCCACCTCAGGCATCACTATTTTAATCGGCATAGCCTTGGTGGTCAAGCGAGCTAGGAGCTATTGGCTTGATCGTGATAGAATAAAGGCGAGCTATCTTAAGGGGGTTAATCATGCCTTCACTAACCTTTTATGGTGGGGTGGGCGAAATCGGCGGCAACAAGATTCTCCTGGAGGATGGGGGCAAAAGGATTTGGTTTGACTTTGGTATGAGTTTCGCCCAGTCAGGAAGGTATTTCGCTGAATTCCTCCAGCCCAAAAAATATAATGGTGTTCTCGATTTCTTGGAGTTGGACCTCCTGCCCGGGCTATCGGATATGGGTGGTTTTTATCGGGAGGATTATCTTTCCCACGCCGCTATGGAGACCTGGGACAGGGCAGCATACGATGCCGTTTTCTTAAGTCATGCCCATGCCGATCATTCCTTCTACATCCACTTCATAAGGAGGGAGATTCCCATCTATGCCTCTGAGGTAACCAGGCAGATTCTGGCATCTATTGAGACCACCTCCTCTTCAGGCTTTACCGATTTCTTGACCTTTAAGGAGACCTTTAAGTTGACGCCGAAGAAAAGAGGCGAGGGGCAAATGAGGCTCATCGGCGAAAAGGCAAAGGTTGCACGGGATTTCAGAGTAATTGGGGAAGGCGTAAGGGTCGTTATTGGCGATATAGCAATTGAGGCGCTGGCGGTAAATCACTCCCTTCCCGGGGCGCTGGGCTTTATCATCCATACCTCGCGGGGTGCCATAGCCTATAGTGGTGACCTTAGATTTCATGGCTACGGCGGCGATTTAACCAGAAGGTTTGTGGAGAGGGCAGCCGAGGCTGAGCCCATCGCCCTGATCTGCGAGGGGACGCGCATCAACGAAACGGAGAGCCTTACCGAGCAGGATATTCAGGATAGAGCGGGGAGGGTAATTCAACAGACGAAGAATCTAGCCATTGTAAATTATCCGTGGAAGGATATAGAGCGAATGAGGAGTTTTTATGAGGTGGCAAGGGCTAGCAAGCGCAGGCTGGTAGTCAGCTTAAAGCAGGCGTACTTGCTCAAAATGCTGGAGGGAAGCGATGCCCAAGCACCCTCTCTAGATGATGATCATATAGCCATTTACATCGGTAGAAAAAATTGGGGGCTGGTGACAAAGGCCGACTATCCAAGGAATATCGTAGAGCAGGACTACGAATACTGGGAGCGCGAATTTCTGGATCACCCAAATCGGGTCACCTGCGATGATATTCATCGACATCAAAGCGATTTCATCATCAGGATCGATTTCTTTGCCCTGGCGGATCTCATCGATCTCAGGCCTGGGGAGGGGTCCTGTTATATTCGCTCGGTCACCGAGCCCTTGGATGAGGAGGCGGAGATTGAATTGTGGCGGGTGGAAAACTGGCTGAGGCATTTCGGGCTTTACCCCTATGAGCAGATTCATGCCTCGGGGCATGCCTCGGGGCCGGAGATCAAAAAGCT
>JAUXBC010000073.1 GCA_030619615.1 Dehalococcoidia bacterium | reverse complement strand
AAACAAGCAAGAACGTCTTCTTCGCAATAGGATCGCCCGCGCCGTTTTTGAGGCTGCTGCCTCTATCGGCATATCGGATAGAGGGCTGATGGAGCGGCTCACCGACCAGGTAATTCAACGCCTGGAGCAAGCTCAGCCCTTCTTGCCTGGGATGGAGGACCTGGCTCCAGAGTGGCGCCTAACCCCCACTGAGATCCAGGCTACTGTGAAGCAGATTCTCGCTGAGAGGGGTGAGGCCAGGATTGCTCAGCCAACCAAGGAGCCAAAGCGAAGACGGGCTGGGGAAAGGGCTATCCCACGAAAGGGGCTGCTGAGAACAAAGGCTGAGGCTATCGAACTCTCGGAAAACGCGTTGAGGGTTTTGGAGAGGAGGTACCTCCAGAAGGATGATGAGGGTCAGGTTATCGAAACGGCGGAGGAGATGTTCCGCCGCGTGGCCCAAAATATCGCCTCCGCCGAGCCCGAAGCCGACCGCAAGGCTTGGGAGGAGGAATTCTACCGGGCGATGGCCAGTCTTGATTTCCTGCCCAACTCCCCTACCCTGATGAATGCCGGCCGGGAGCTTCAGCAGCTATCCGCCTGCTTCGTCCTCCCCATCGAGGATTCCATGGAATCCATCTTCGATGCCATAAAATATACAGCCCTTATCCACAAAAGCGGTGGCGGCACCGGCTTCTCCTTCTCCAGGCTGAGGCCAGAGGGCGATATGGTGGGCTCCACGGGGGGGGTTGCTAGCGGTCCCGTCTCCTTCATGAGAGCCTTCGATACCGCCACCGACGTCATCAAGCAGGGGGGGATGCGCCGCGGCGCCAACATGGCTATCTTAAACGTCAATCATCCAGACATCGACAAATTCATTACCGCCAAGGCGAATGGCGACGCCTTCACCAACTTCAACCTCTCGGTGGCGGCGACCGATGATTTTATGAAGGCGGTGGCGGAGGGTGCGGAATACAACCTGATAAACCCGCGCAATAATACCATTGCAGGCAGGCTCAATGCCAAGGAGGTCTTCGATAGGATCGTGGAGATGGCCTGGCGAAGCGGCGATCCAGGGCTTGTTTTCCTCGACCGCATAAACAGGGATAACCCCACGCCAAAGCTGGGGGCTATCGAGAGCACCAACCCCTGTGGCGAGCAGCCCCTTCTTCCCTACGAGTCCTGCAATCTGGGGTCGATTAACCTTTCAACGATGGTGCGTAACGAGAGCGGCGCCCCCGAGATCGACTACCAAAAGCTGGAAAAAACGGTGAGGGTGGCTGTCAGGTTCTTAGACAACGTGATCGATAAAAACAACTTCCCCCTGCCCGAGATAGAGCAGATGACCAAGAAGACGAGGAAGATCGGGCTGGGGGTGATGGGCTTTGCCGATATGTTGATTAAGTTAGGTATACCCTATAATTCAGAGGAGGCACTTAAGACCGCCGAGGAGGTCATGAGCTTCATATGCGAGAAGGCCACGGAGTCCTCTGAGGAGCTAGCCAAGGAGAGGGACGTTTTCCCCGCCTTTGAGGGGAGCGTTTATGATGTTCCCGGCGGCCTCAGGGTGAGAAACGCCTCCAGAACAACCATCGCCCCCACAGGCACCCTGAGCATCATCGCTGGCTGCTCCAGCGGCATCGAGCCCCTGTTTGCTCTGAGCTATGTGCGCAATATACTGGATGGCGACGGGCTGGTAGAGGTGAACCAGCTCTTTGAGGATGTGGCGAAAAGGGAGGGATTCTATTCGGAGGAGCTGATGAGGGAGCTTGCCAGCCAGGGCAGCCTGCGCGGGATGGATGGCATCCCGCAGTGGGTGGAGAGGCTCTTTATCACCGCTCATGACATCAGCCCTGAGTGGCATGTCAGGATGCAGGCTGCCTTCCAAAGGGCTACCAACAACGCCGTCTCCAAGACGGTCAACTTCCCCCATAGCGCAACGAGGGAGGATGTGGCACGGGCATACATGCTTGCCTACGAAGCGGGCTGCAAAGGGATCACCATCTATAGAGATAGGAGCAGGGATAAGCAGGTGCTGAGCATCGCCGAGGGGGAGAGGGTTGAAGCGCTGGTTCCCCGAAGGCGAGCGAGGACAACCATGGGGGTCACGGAGAGGGTGTCCACCGGCTGTGGCAATATCTATGTGACGGTAAATTCCGATGAGGAGGGGATCTGCGAGGTCTTCTCCAGCCTGGGTAAGGCGGGAGGCTGTGCCTCGGCGCAGCTAGAGGCAATATGCAGGCTCATCTCCTTAGCCCTTCGGTCCGGGGTCGATGTAGCCTCGGTGGTGAAGCATTTAAAGGGCATCCGCTGTCCCGCCATCGCCTGGGAGCAGGGGCATGCTGTGCTCTCCTGCCCTGACGCCATTGGAGGGGTGCTGGAGAGGCAGCTTGGGGGCACCACGGTCAACCCCGATGGATACGGTGCGGCGATGAATTCTTGGGGTCAGTGCCCGGAGTGTGGCAGCATGTTGGTATATCAAGAGGGGTGCCACATCTGCCTCGCCTGCGGGTATACAAAGTGTGGGTAAGGGAGGCCTAAACCATGTCTCATATCGATAGCTTCATAGTGATGGGCATGGGGGGATTCTTTATTCTCCTAGCCATTGTTTTCTTTTTGTGGGCTAGAGGCGAGGAGAGGGGGCTTGACTATGGCCTTTCGCGGCGCGGTGACCTGAGGGAGTTCCTCACCCGCTGGCCACACCGCATCGAGCCCGGAGCGCTGAGGGTGGGGGGGTGGATATCGATTATCATAGGAGTGGTTTTAATCATCCTCGGCGGGGTATTTTTGCTCTAATTCTATGTGCGCTTGATAGAGGAGGGCGAATTTGGCACAAAAAAAGGGAACCGAAGTTAACGAGACGGTTGAGGAAGAGGGGTTGAGACCGGAGCAAATTAAGCGGCGTCTTGATCACTTGGATCAGCGCTTGGATGCCATTGACACCATAGTCACCGCCGTTGCCGACAGGATAATGAAGCGACCCCTCAGCGTGACCATAACATGCCCCGACTGCGGGCGGATCATCGAGATCGCGGTGGTCGGTAACGAAAAGCCAATGAGATGAGGGCGCTCAAAAAGCGCAGGCTGGGGAGAACGAACTTAATGGTAACCGAGCTTGGTTTTGGCGCGATGAACATCCCCGATGTTATGGAGGGCGAGGAGACCCTTGGTAAAGCGCTGGAACTGGGAATCAATTTTATCGATACAGCAAGAGTCTATAGGGGAAGTGAATATCTAATTGGCAAGGTGATAGAGGGGAGAAGAAGGGATAGCTTCATTATCGCCACCAAAACCCCGAGACGCTCCAGGGATGGTGCGCTAAATGATCTTGATAAAAGCCTAAAGAGCCTGGGAATCGATAAGATAGATTTATATCAATTGCACGATGTCAGCCCCCAGGATTGGAACCAAGTAATGGGCAAAGAGGGCGCACTGGAGGGTTTGAAGGAGGCAAGGGAGCAGGGCCTCATCGATCATATCGGCCTCACCAGCCACACGGTGGAGGCTTTAGAAAAGGCTGTAGATTCGGGGGAGTTCGAAACGGTTCTGCTTAAATATAGCCCTTTTGAGAGGGAGACGAGGCGGATCATTTCCTTAGCTGAGGAAAGAGACGTTGGAGTTATTGTGATGAAGCCTTTGGGAGGTCTGGGGATGCCCGCAACCCTGAGGGGATATGAAACCCATCTAGATCCTAAAACGCTGCTCCGATATGTCCTCTCCAATCCCTCCATATCCGTGGTCATCCCTGGGGTGAGATTCCCCTGGGAGGTTAAGGAGAATGTTGCCCTGGCCCAATCCTACGAGCCAATGGCTTCTGAGGAGATAAGCCTCTGCGATGATGAGGCGGAGGCGCTACTTGGGAAAATGGCAATGAGATGACATGGGACGAAAAAACAAAGCGAAGACTCGCCAAGGAGGATGGCACCATCTTCAAGGACTGGGGTGGCAGGATCCCCATTGCCCTGATCTACCCCAATACCTACTATGTGGGCATGTCCAACTTGGGCTTTCAGACCATCTACGGGCTGCTCAATAGTTACCATAGCATCGTGTGTGAGCGTGTCTTCTG
>JAUXBC010000006.1 GCA_030619615.1 Dehalococcoidia bacterium | reverse complement strand
CCATTATATCTTATCGACCCTCGCTCGTCCACTTCCCATTGACTTTGGGCCTTTCTCTCTGATATAGTTTCTTTTAAAATTAGGTTAGGGCCGAGGAGGGATAGATCATGGCTGCCCCGCAGTTCAGAGAGATGAGGCGGTGCTACAGTTTTGACGAGGTAGCGCTCGTTCCAGGAGATACTACCATCAACCCGGAACAGGTGAACATCGATTTTACCCTGGGAAACTTCACCTTCCCCATTCCTATCCTCGCCTCCGCCATGGATGCCGTGGTCGACCCCCAGTTTGCTGTTTTGCTGAGCAGGCTAGGGGGGCTTGCTGTGCTCAATCTTGAAGGGGTGCAGACCCGCTACCAGGATGCCGATGAGGTTTTAGCCGAGATTGCCAAAGCCTCTGACGATGAGATCACACCGCTGTTGCAAAAGGTCTACTCCGCGCCGATTAAGGAGAACCTCATTGGCGACCGAATAAGGGAGATTAAGAGCAATGGGGCCGTCTGCGCCGTTTCGGTTACCCCCCAAAACACCAAGCGATTCGCCCCCATCACTGTGGAAGCAGGGATCGATATCCTTGTGGTGCAGTCCACAGTGACCACCGCCCACCACATATCAAAAAGCTATCGCGGGCTCATCTTCTCCGAGCTTTGCCAGGTAATGCCCGCCCCAATTATTGTAGGCAACTGTGTAAGCTACAGCGCCACTCTAAATCTGATGAGAACAGGCATTTCAGGGGTTCTCGTTGGCGTGGGCCCTGGGGCAGCCTGTACCACAAGGGAGGTTTTGGGGGTCGGTGTTCCTCAGGTGACGGCGACCATGGATTGCGCCGCTGCTCGAGAGCAATATCTCCGAGAGACAGGAAAGTACGTGGCAATAATCACCGATGGTGGCATTCGAACCGGCGGAGACCTTTGTAAGGCCTTCGCCTCCGGTGCCGACGCTGTAATGCTAGGTTCGATTTTTGCTCAAGCTAAGGAGGCTCCAGGGCAAGGCAGCCACTGGGGCATGGCTAATCCTCACCCGGCATTGCCGAGGGGGACTCGGATTAAGGTGGGCACCTACAGCACCTTAGAGCAGATCCTCTTCGGACCTACCTCGGCCACCGGCGGGACGGAAAACCTCATCGGGGCGCTGCGCACTGCGATGGGCATGTGCGGCGCCCTCACCATCAAAGAGATGCAGCGCGTCGAGATGGTGATCGCCCCCGCGATAAAGACCGAGGGGAAGTACTTTCAGACGATAAAGGGCTTATCCTGAGCTAGAAGAAAAGATAAAATGGAACTCCCGGGATATGCTGGCAAAATCCTATACGTCGACCTAACCAGTGCTAGGATAAGGAAAGAGCCCCTTGACCCCGAGCTGGCGAGAACCTTTATTGGTGGTTGGGGAATCAACAACAAGCTGGCCTATGACCTCATCCCTCCCCATGTCGATCCCCTCTCCCCCGAAAATTGCATCATCATCGGCAGCGGCCCCTTTTCAGGCACAATAGTTCCTGGTTCCGCCGAGCTGTTGGTAACCAGCAGATTCCCCCTTAACGGCGCCTACACCACCGCCTGCGGGGGAGGAAACTTCGCCCTCATGCTCAAATTATCGGGATACGACCATTTGGTCATCAGCGGGAGAGCCGAAAAGCCAGTGTACCTCAAGATTCTAGATGACGATGTGGAACTATGTGATGCCCAGCATCTTTGGGGCAAGGATATCTTTGAAACAGTGGATGAGCTGCGAAATCGCTATGAGCCTTGCAGCGTGATCCCCATAGGTCAGGCAGGGGAGAATCTGGTCAAGATCTCGATAACATCCATCGATAAGGGGGGCACTCTGGGCAGCGGCGGTCTTCCCGCAGTGATGGGCTCGAAGAACCTCAAAGCCATTGTGGCCCTTCAGGGGAGCAGGGGGATAAGGGTTGCCCACCGCCTCAGGCTCCACAGGTTAGTGGACAGTTTGCTGGAGCGCATCATGAATTATCGCCTGCGTGAGACATTGATCGAGGGTGGCTACTTCGGCATGACCGCAGGCTGGGCAGAGCTCAAAGCAAGAATCTCCCAGAACTGGAGCGAGGTTAGCTTTGACCCAGGAAAGGATGTGAAGGACATACACTATGGGGCGAGGAAACCCCTCGCCTGCGCCAGCTGCCCCACCGCTGACAAAGAGCTCAACAGGCTTAAAGAAGGCCCCTGCGCCGGCATGGTAACCTACATGACGCATTACGGATCAGAGGAGGATTACGGTGGCCAGAGTGCCCTAGAGGAATATAGCCACTCCATCAAATTCTTGGATACAGCCAATAGATACGGGATCTGCCGCTTCTGCTTCGCCGCGGTAAGAGAGCTCATGGTCTATCTTTACCAAAAGGGGGTCATCACCAAGGAGGATAGCGGTGGCCTGGAGTTGAAAGATGATTTTGAAACCACTATCAAGCTGCTTGAGATGGCAGCCCTGAGGGAGGGCTTTGGCGATCTGCTCGCTGAGGGTATCGTGGGCGCTGCCAACAGGGTTGGGAAAGGAGCGGAGGAGCAAGCAGTCCATATCAAGGGCTACCCTCTTTTCGGGGAACCCAGGCTAACAGGTGTCGGCACGTCCCAAGTGGCACAAATGGTGAATCCAGCACGCAGCGGCGGCCCCGCCAGCATTGCCGGGACCCTTGGCGCCCCCTCTTACAACCCAGGAAGACCTGTTGAGCAATGGGTGAGAGAGGCTGAGAAGGTGGGGGTTCCCGCTGAGGCAATGGAGCGCATCTTCACCCCAACCTCCTTCAACCCGGGGCGGCTCACCAAGTATGCCGAGGATTGGTATTCCCTTTCTAATTGCCTGGGTCGGTGTCACCGACTCTATATCAATAGGTTCTACGATGCAGGAACGGTCGCCGAGCTCTATTCAGCAGTTACCGGGATCGAGATAAGCCCCAGCGACCTCTTGAAAGCGGCAGAGCGGGCCTGGAACCTATGGAAGGTGCTCAATATTAGAGCCGGGTTCAGCCGAGAGGATGATAGGGCTCCACAGGTATGGTTCACACCCCTCAAAGGCGAAGGGGTGGAATATCCCCTTATGGACTACTATAAGACCACCACGCTAACCGAGGAGGATATGGAGGGGATTTTGGATGATTACTATGAGGAAAGGGGCTGGGATAGGAAGAGCGGCGCTCCTACCGCTAAAAAGCTGAAGGAGCTAGGTCTAGAGGCGCTTTAGAAAGCTGGCCTCATCTCCCTGGCGATGTCCTCGGGCAGGGTCTCAATGACCCACACATCGTAGAATCTTTCCATAAAACCGGCGTCGTTGGTATAAAAGGGCTGCCAAGCCGGCCTGGAAATTATCCTGGCGCTCAGGGAGTAATAATTGGGGGTCTCCTTCACAGCCGCAGAATAGGTGATTAGGTTGAAGGAGTTCACCCCCATCTCTTTATAGCAACGAAGTATCTTTATGATGGAAAAGGCGAAATCCTCCGCTTGCTTTTCCTCCAAATCTGCCAGATTGGTCAACCCCTTAAATATGAATTGAACCTCTCTATTCCCCCTGGGGGCATAGCTTGCGATAACCGCTAGAGAATCGTTCTCGCCAATATACCTTTCGCCAAGCCCCTTCTCTTGCCCGATCAAGTCCTGCCAGTAGTTCCTACCGTGCCTAGCGAAATATTCCTCGCTTTTTTCCAAAAGCTTCCCTAATTCCGGTGTCGGCGCTCTATCTACAAGTATTTGAACGTGGGGATGGATTACGCTGGCGGCACTGGGCGGCAGATGATTCCAGATCCACATCGGATATTTTGCCTTCTCGTCCTTTTGATAAACAGAGGCTATGTATTCTTTGGAAGCAAGCATATTATCTGAAAGCATCTTGGCGCTGAACTCCCCCAGATCGAGAAAATGCTCCCTGGTCAAGGTTGCAACGGCATGGTACTCAGCAAAGGGAAATAGGTTGGGAAAGAGCGTAGATTCCCCCCTCTTTATCCTAGCACCGCGGCAAATCTCCTGCGGGAATCTTGGCGTTCTCTGTTCGATGTTTTCCGGGCAGAAAAAGCAGCCTGCCCTCGTTCCCTCTATTACCTCGCTTAAATCAACCTCGATCCTTTGCGCTTGCCTCGTCCTTCCCGCCCTTGCCACGTTTACCCTGCTGTGGGAAGCGGTCAGTGGATCCTCTCTATACTCCACAATCTGAACCTCGCTTTCAAATCGGTGCAAAGGGCTCAACAGTTCCACGGTTCTTATTTCTTTTCTAAATTCCATGGGGCACCCCTCAAATAAGGTTCTCTATGCTGAGAGAGGAAATTATTATAGCATATTGCCGTTCCCTCAGTTCTTATGATAGTATAGCCCGAAAAGAGAGGGCATAGCCCCTAAAATGGCTCCCCTTCTTGACGACGGGGAAAGTTTATAATAATATGTTTCATTAAATGCTTTTTGCTTTCAGCGATAGGGATTTTGATTAGCCATGAAGGAGAGCCCCCAATGGCGGTGCAAAGGAAGCAGGTTCCTATAGATGGGCGTCTATTTAAGCTACCTTCGTCACCTTCAGAGAAGGCCCATCTCATCGGCAGCAGATGTCGCAGCTGTGGAGAGACCTTCTTCCCTAAGAGGTCTTACTGTGCCAATTGCACCAGCCCAGATATGGAAGAGGTAGCTCTGAGCACAAGAGGCAAGTTAGAGACCTTCACTATTTCCCGGGCAACACCCCCAGGATCGCTCATCCAAGCCCCCTATGGTTTGGGTTATGTAAGATTGCCTGAGGGGTGTATTGTTCAAACAGTGTTGAGCGAATGTGACCCTCAGAAACTAGAGATAGACATGGACATGGAGCTAGTGATAGAGAAGATCAGGGAGGATGAAGAGGGCAACGACGTCATGGCTTTCAAGTTCAAACCTGTTTGAGAACGAGGAATGGGCAATGAGAGAGGTCGTCATCTTAGGTGTGGGATTACATAAGTTTGAGAGGTTCACCGATAAAACGCTGGTAGAGCTTGGGGAAGTAGCGATCTCCAACGCTCTTAAGGAGTCTGGGGTCCCCTTCAAGGATATCGAGGCTGCTTACGTTGGGCATTGCTATGCAGCAATGGGCACTGGTCGCTCTGTGGTCACCCAATTTGGCGAGACCGGAATCCCTATCGTAAACATAGAGGTGGCATGCAGCAGTGCAACACAAGCCCTCCTTAGAGGAGCCTGGGAAATAGCCTCAGGGCTTTATGATGTAGTGTTGGCTGTCGGCGTGGAAAAGATGGGAACGGGGCTGATTTCAATGGGTGGTGAGACCGACCGTTATATAGTAGAAATGGGATATATGGTGATGCCAGCCTCATATGCCATGATGGCCCGTAGGCATATGCATGACTACGGAACAACCTTTGAGCAGCTTGCCATGTGCTCGGTGAAGGAACACAAAAATGGCGCCCTAAATCCTTATGCCCAGTACCAGAGGGAGATGACCCTGGAGGAGGTGATGAACTCGAGGATGATCGCCGACCCGATCACCCTTTATATGTGCTCCCCCACCAGTAGTGGGGCCTCAGCGGCAGTGATCTGCGCCAAAGAAAAGGCGAAAAAATATATCAGCAAGAAGCCCATCACCATCGCCGGCTGGGCATTGTCTTCTGGAACATACGCCAGGGAAGCGCTGGAATTCGGTGGCATGGAAGAGCTGGCGCAAAAGGCTTATGACAGGGCGGGTATCGGGCCGCAGGATATCGATGTTGCCCAGGTCCACGATGCCTTCAGCCCAGGGGAGATCTTCATCCCTGAATCCCTTGGTCTCATCCCTGAGGGGGAGGGGGGACGCTGGATCGAGGAGGAAAAGACCGAGATAAACGGGGTGCTCCCTATAAACACCGATGGCGGGCTCGTCGCTAGGGGACATCCTGTAGGCGCCACCGGCATCGCTCAGGTGGCGGAGCTTGTTTGGCAACTGAGGGGTGAGGCTGGACCGAGGCAGGTTCCTGGTAAACCAAAGGTGGCGCTGCAACACAACGCCGGCATCGGCGGCGTCATTGTGAGTATCTACAAAAGGTAGGACTTGACAACTGAGGGGGTTTATGTCTAGAATGAGATGAAAGAAAGATTAAAATGAGATAAAATGGCCCAAAATCTTTATTCCAGAGGAAATGGAGGTAAGAGATGAAGTTGGTTGTTGTAGGATTGGGACAGTGTGGTGGAAGAGTTGCCGATGAGTTTGCCCTGATGGGCAAAAGAGCCTCATCTCAGCGAGGTATCGAGATCATCACCGGCGCCTTTGCAGTGAATAGCGATGAAGCTGACCTGACAGGACTGAGAACTATACGCAGCGATTTCCAGCATAGAATCCTCCTAGGGGGGCGAAAGACGGGCGGTCACGGCGTGGGCAAGATAAATGAGCTTGGTGCCCAGATAATAAGAGAGGGCGTCGATAAGGTTATCGATGCCATAAGAACCACTAAAAGGTTCTATGAGACTGACGCCTTCTTGATAGTTGGCGCTGCTGCCGGAGGCACAGGCTCTGGAGGGCTCCCGGTGATCAGCGAGGCCATCAAGGAGCGCTACATAGATAAGCCAGTCTATGCTCTGATTGTCCTTCCCTTTGAACACGAGGAGAAAAATGAGGAGAGATGTATTTACAACACAGCGACATGCCTCAAGTCTGCATATGAGGCGGCGGATGCAGTTTTCCTCATTGACAATCAAAGGTATCTGAGGAAGGATTCAAGCCTGATAAGCAATATGGACAAGATCAATAGGCAGATAGTGGATCCCTTCTACAATCTACTGTGCGCCGGCGAGGAGAAAAAAAGAAAGCGTATTGGGGCAAGGACGGTTGATGCCGGCGATATAGTACAGACACTGGGGGGATGGACGGTAATCGGCTTTGGCCGTTCAACGCTAGCGACAATCAGGCTACCCTGGGAAAGGGCGCGAGACTTCAGGGAAAAGGGGAAGGAGACCCACAAAGGGATAGAGGCAATGGATGAGGCCCTAAGCGAGCTTTCCGTTAACTGTAAGCCAAGGGATGCAGGGAGCGCCTTATATCTACTGTCAGCTCCAACAAAGGAAATGAATGTCGATATCCTCAAGGAGATCGGGGATTACTTTAGGGAGCTGGCGGAAGATGCGATGATCAGAGCCGGTGATTACCCCAGAGAAAGGGCAGAGGTAAATATAACGCTGCTCCTGTCCCAGCTTAGCGACGTGGAAAGGGTGAGGGATTTCTATTACAGAGTAACAGAGTCCATTCCCACGATGAAGAAGAGACATGAGGAGGCGGAGGCGAAGCTTAGGGAGATAGAAGAGGCCTCAAAGGATATACCCTCGCTACTGTAGAAGCGATGGCTTCCCTTTAAGGCGGCAAATCAAAGGATCTCCTCTATCGCATCCACAAAAGCGTCCACTATTTCGGGGTCAAATTCTGTGCCCTTGCCCTTCAGCAGCACGGCAATCGCTTCGTCTCGGGCAAGGGCCTGGCGCCAGGGGCGCGGCGAAGTTATTGCATCATAGGTATCACATAAGGACACCACACCGAGTACAGGCGTTATCTCCCCGCCTGAGAGACCATCTGGGTAGCCTGTGCCATCTAAGTGTTCATGGTGATGCCTTACGATATAGCGAGCCTCCGATAGGAACCGAAGAGGGGCCAGCATCTGGTCTCCAATTATGGGGTGAAGTTTCATCATAGCCCACTCTTTTTCCGTCAGCTCAGCAGGCAGGTTCAGGATGGCCTCGCTTACACTGATTAGCCCGATATCGTGAATAACTGCCCCCAAGTGCATCGTCCTCATCTCCGCCTCACCAAAACCCATCCTACTGCCAAGCCGCTCGCTCAGCCGAGCCACCCTTTCCATATGCCCTTGGGTGTAGGGACTCCTCCCATCGACCTGCGAGGCTATGGAGCGGAGGGTGGCAAAACAGCCCTCTTCTAGCTCGAAGAACAACTGACGACTCTTTATCGATGTGCCTGCCTGAGCAGCAAGGATGGTAAGCAGCTTTAGATCGCTCTGGCTGAGCAGCTCCGCTTCCCCCTCTCTATAGACATTCAGCACGCCAAAAATCTCCTTTTCGCTCCTTATGGGCATTAGCAACATCTCTACGCCCTTGGAACCGGGGGCGATCAACTGCTGATCAGGATATAACTGGCGAACCAGGGCAAAAAGGGGATGCGGCTCCACATCGGTAAAAAGGGTGGGGCGGCTCATTTTCGCAATCCAGGAGTCTATGCCCTCCCCCAGCATAGCATTGGCCAATCGGGCGGCAGGCTCCCATCCTCCTAGGGCAGCAGCGATCACAAGCCCCTGCCTCGATGTATCGAAAAGGAGAACGGCGCCACCGCTGGACCTTGTCTGATTTACCGCGGTATCAAGGACAAATTCCAGCACCTCCCTCTGTTCTTTGCTGGTAACCATGGACTGGCTCACCTCATATAGTCCCACCAGCTCCTTGAGACGGAAGTTCTCCTCGGTAAGCCTTTTCCTGCGCAAGGCCTTGGCTACGGCAGCGCAAAGGTCAGCCCGATCAAAGGGTTTAACGATATAATCATAGACCCCCTGCCGCATCGCCGCCTGCGCCGTTTCGATACTGGCATATCCTGTGATCAAAAGGGGGATGGTCTCAGGGCTCATCTCCCGAAATTCCTTAACCAGCTCAAGGCCACCCATACGGGGCATGACGATATCGGCAAGGAGTAGGTCAAAACACTCGCCCTCGGCCCGGCGCAGGGCATCGTCTCCGCTTCCCACGGCAATGGCATGATAGCCCTCTCGCTCAAGGATCTCCTGCATCATCTCCCGAGCCCAGGGCTCATCATCAACAATTAGAATTCTATCCGCTTTCATTTTCACCGATCCCCCTTTCAGATGTCAGCATGGTAGCGCTCAATCCTTACTGTTCAACAACTCCGCCACCTGTGCTGAAAGCGCTTCTTTGCTAAAGGGTTTCGCAATCACCCCATCAACACCTATTCTCTCCATCTCCCCGGCATCCAGTTGCACCCCCCACCCTGTGATCAGAACTACTGGCGTCCCCGGCTTCCTCTCCTTCACCGCCCTGGCAACCTCCCGCCCCGACATATCTTGCATCCCCAGGTCGGTTATCACCAGATCGCAGTTATCCTTTTCAAAGGCACTAATGGCCTCCTCCCCCCTTGCGGCCACCGTTACTCGGTGACCTAGCTGAGTGAGCATGAGCTCAAGAACCTCGCTCACCTGCACATCGTCATCCACCACGAGTATCGTTGCCATCCTGGTGGAGGATATCATATCGGCGCGGCGCCTTCTCCTTCTCGAGCCAGTGGCCACAGGCAGCCTTATATAGAAGGTAGAACCCTCTCCAGATCTGCTATCTACCTCAATGCTCCCGCCATGCCTGGTGACAATACCATAGGTCACGCTGAGCCCGAGCCCGATGCCTTCAGGACTCTTAGTGGTAAAGAAGGGGTCGAAGATCTTCCCTTTCATTTCCTCAGGGATGCCAACGCCTGTGTCACTGATGGAAAGAACCACCCAGCTATCCTCCTGCTCGCTCTTTATGGTGATCTTGCCCCCCTCGGGCATGGCATCCATGGCATTGAAGATAATGTTCATCAAAGCTTCCCTTAACTCCGCCGGATTGCCCTCCACAGGGGGCACCTTATCTAGTTGGGCACTGATCTCTATCTCAACACCCCCTGTTTCCTGGCGTTCCGCCCTGCGGGGTTCCACCATCTGCAAGGCACCCCTCACCAGCTGGTTAAGGTTGACACTTTCGAATTCTCGATCCACCCTCACCCTGGTAAAATCCTGAAGGCGACGCACGGTCTTTGCAGCGTCGAGAGCGGTCTGCTCGATAATCTGGAGGCTCTTTTTTAACCTGGACTCCTTGGCATCCTCCAGAGCCAACTGAGCCCTGCCTAGAATCACTGCAAGGATGTTGTTGAAGTCGTGGGCGACACCACCTGCCATCTCCCCCAGAGCCCTCAGCCTCTCCGACTGGACCATGTAATCCTGTGCCGCCTTTAGCTCTTCGTAGGCTCGTCTCGTCTCCTCGTAGAGGCGGGCATTCTCAATGGCGACCGCTAACTGAGCGGAGATCTGCTCCAGAATTTTCAAATCATCCTCCCCATAGGCATGGGGACGGCAGCTTCTCAGGTTAAAGGTTCCAAAAGCTCTGCCTTTGGATATCAAGGGTAGGCGGATTGTCGATCTGAATCCCTGGGCAATAAGAAGGTCGTCTGAGGGAAATCGATGCTCCTGGGTAACATCTCCCTCAATGTGAGCCCTTCTACTGAGGACAACCCATTCTGTTCCAGACCCCTTTAGGGGGAGAACATCTCCCTCCTCCACCTTTGATGGTGTCTCCTGGGAGAGGGCAAGGACTCGCACCTTTTGCTCCTTTTCGTCAACCAGGTTGATACTGGCCTGATCGAAATCCACAATTTTCTTTGCTCCGGCGGCAAAGGCTCGAAATACCTGCTCGATGTTCAGGCTGGAACTGAGGATCTTTGTCAGCTCATTGAGCACCGCTGTCTTCTCCGCAGCATCTTTGGCCTGTTGATAAAGTCGGGCATTCTCCACAGCGACCACCGCCTGGTGGGCCACAGTAAGAAGGAGCTCCAGGTCATCGAAGGAATAGAGCTCTTCAGACATCTTCAGACCAAGAACAACAATGCCGATCAGGTCGTCCTTGGCCTTCAAAGGCACCACCACCGCAGTCTGCAACTGCTTTAGTTGTCCCCGCTCCGATTTCCAAAGGCTGCGAAGCTGGGGGAGGCGGTCTATATCATCCCCTGTCAAACAAGCATTTCCTTGGCTGAGGCGTTTCACCACCGGGTTATCGGCCCTGAGCCTAATCTTGTTCACCGCAGGGTCATCATATCCCTTCAACACTGTGGGAATATATCGCTCTGTTTCTTTATCAAGGAGGAAAAGACCACCCTTTGCCGCCCCCATCGTCACCATGAGATTATCCACCAGCCAGTCCGCCAGCTCCTCCAGATCGAGCATAGCGCTCATCTTTTGGCTCGAGGTCCTCAGGGTGCGGCGATAATCGTAGGCCTCCCTGTAGAAAAGACGATCGATCCACCGCTGAGCGAAGCCGTGCGCCGGGCGGAAGACTGCGGCGATGATGAGCGCCATGATCACCGCTGAGAGCCAAAAACCGTAGCCCATTTGACCACGAAAGGCTGATTGCAAAACAAAGGCGACGATAAGGAAAACGGCCAAAATGAACATGGTGAGCGCCGAATAAAGGAATCCGCGGCGAAGGGCAATGCCGATGTCAACAAGCCTATACCTGAGGACAGCATAGGAGAGCAGGGAAGCGTTAAACAGGTTGCCCGCCTGATCCACAGGGTACCACTTCCAACCAGGGAGGAAGTTTGTCAAGGAGAGCACGCCAGCGACAGAGAT
Organism: Dehalococcoidia bacterium; assembly: GCA_030619615.1. Taxonomy (GTDB): domain Bacteria; phylum Chloroflexota; class Dehalococcoidia; order E44-bin15; family E44-bin15; genus E44-bin26. The sequence continues at coordinate 10,479 of JAUXBC010000006.1, read as the reverse complement.
ACCTACTAACGGGTAGAAAATCCGGTTGCGAGTAAAGGGGTCTTTCGTCCTCCGATACCCCTGTACCAGTTTGACGATGGACCCCCCTACGAAGGAAAGGGCGACGGGTGTCATGAGATAGGTGGCGATCCCCAGCTCAAGATGGTAGACCCCCTCTTCCCAGTAGGCGTAACTTACGGTATAGCCCAGGGCGGCGGTGATGGCAAAGATGAGGCACAGTCCATAGCCTAAAGAAAGACATAATAGAGGCTCAGGTTTCCTGAGGAAGACGTGCACAAAGTGAAAGAAGGCCACGGAAGCGGCCATGAGGGGCACAATCAGGAAGCTGTTCCAGACAAAGGAACTCACGCCCGGGAAGTTGGCGTAGACCATGAAGGAGCCAAAGGCCCAGGCAGCAAGAAGGAAGACGTACCAGATAAAGAGCTGGTTAACCCTCCTTCTAAAGCTTTGCCGGGCCACCATCACTATGAGAACAAGGAAGCCGCAGAAAGCGCCCAGAGGAATAAGTGCACTAACACCCAAGCTCATAACAGAACACCCGTTTTCTCTAGCCCCTCCCCAGCAACCTGTTTATCACCTCATCCGGGGGATCTATTTGCGGCGGCTTTAGCTGATCCGAAGCAGCGCCGGCAGCTTGTTGCTCCAACATATACCTTTGAAATACCCCTTCCGGGAGCACGGTTACTCGCAATGGCTGAAAATGGAGCATATCTTCCAAAGCAGCATAGTCATGATCCAGCTCTTTTAAGCTGCGATGGATGGCATACCGAGCATCTGAGGGAGGATTAAGATGATCCTTTAGCTCGATGTATACGTGAAGCACGGGGCCATCATCCAGCACCTCTTTCCTCGCCGTCCACCCCTCATAGGAGAGCGTAGATTTGCTGATGGCCTTACTTATCGCCTTTTCCGTGAGGCGGGCGAAGCCGCAGATGTCGATGATGCCATCAACGCGAGCGTCAACAGCTATCTGGGGAAGATTTATTTTTAGCCTCTCATTGCGCAGTGCAGTTACTTTGATCATATCGCCAATCCTATATCTGACAAAGGGCCCCCCCTGGAGGCTGGTAAACACCAGCTCGTATCTGTGCCCTGCCTCAACCTGGTTCAGGAGCACGGTCAATGGCTGATAGCCGGGATCCTGCTTCGATTTCAGGTGTTCCTCCTCAGGAATGAATTCAAGGAAGACGATAGTAGGGACAAAGGTCATGTCCTCATAGTCCCAGGTTTGCATGGCAATGATACCCGCCTCAGCGCAGGCATAGGTCTCCAAGGCGTGTCTTCCCCAATAGTATGCTATCTTGTCCCTAAATACCTGGCTGTCGGTGCCTGTGGATGCCAGTCCTTTCAGGGTCCAAAGATCCCTGGGAAGCAAAGGACGTCTTGCCAGCTTGCTTCTCAAGAGCCCCCTGGCCACGCGAGGCAGAGCCTTGAGGTTGGAAAAATAGTTGGAAATATTGGCCTTACTCATCCCCTGGCTAATCTGATCCCCTATCGCCACCAGGACGCTGGAAAGGGCAAAAACAAAGTCCAGCCCCTCGGAGACTGCTGAGGCGACACCTTGATCCATCCTTCTTTGAAAAGCCATCCTCTCCGCTTTGCCCATGGGAGGGAAAACATCAAGCACCAGCTCTTTATGCAGCGCCCGCGCCAAGGCCCCGGTAGGATAAGGGGGAGGAGCCATGCCGTAAAGAAGCTTATCATGATCCCGGAGAAGAATGTCGCCCCTTTCCCTACAGGAGGAGAAAATGGCCCAGGTAACGAGGTATGTCCCTATCTCATTGTACAGTCTCTCGGTAACAGGAACCCATTTGAAGCGGTATTCTGCAGACCTTCCTGAGGTGCGCTGCCAGAATAGTGGCGCCTCTGGCAAAACGTCCTCCCTTTTCTTCACCAGGTAGGGAGCATAATCCTCATAGGTGGTGAGGGGGACCTGACGGCGAAACTCCTCCACGGAGGTAGGTCTGGCACCCATCATTATCTGCCCCAGCTCGCAGTCGCTCAATAGCTCCAACTGCTCCAATAGTAGATGGCGCTGGGTATCCATGAACTCCTCAATGGTTAGATCGAGGAAGCCGCAATACTTCTGCCAAACGTCCTCGGTCTTGCCCGCACGCAGTAGCCCCGTGGCAGTGCTCATCTTGGAACCTCCTTTACCCTTAGTGCCCTCGCTCTAGCCTTACCCCATTGCTGATTAGCGTCTTCCCCTGACCAGTATACTTAGAACCTCTACGATGTCCTCTATCCGAAAGGGCTTTCTAATGAGAAACAGAGGTCCCAGGGACATCGCCTCTAGAGCTATGGGATCGTCACCATAACCGGTGATGATGGTCACTACTGCTTTCTTATCCTTTTCCTTTATGCCTGAGAGGGCCTCCACTCCACTGATGCCAGGCAACACCAGATCCAGGAAAATTAGGTCGAAGTGCCGCTTCCGCACCTCCTCTACACCCTCCTCCCCGGTTCCCACAGCCACCACCTTATAACCTTGCGCTGTAATGGCGTCTTTAAGCACTTCACGCACCCTGGGGTCGTCATCAACAACGAGCACATCCCCTTCACGGGCAATCGCCTGCCTGGCGATCCATTCATCCAGGATCTCTTTTTTGAACCTCCAGTTCCCTCCTACTTTGGAGGCGGGGATCCTGCCCCTCTGAGCCAGCTTGTAAACAGTCATGTAATTCAATTTGAGATAATCTGCTGCTTCCTTAGCGGTCATTAAACTTTGCACAAGAATCAACCCCCTTTTAGTCTGATCCGCCAGATTTTTGTCTTTTTTAGTGTAAGAGCCTATAGTTTATCACGATTTCGTGTAATATGTCAAGAGTATTATCCTCCAAAATCCTGACCTATGTTAACCAACTAAAATAGATTTCGGGTCTTTGCTCCGAGGGGAGGGGGCTTTCCCTTCCCTTGACATCCCCCTCCCTCCCATGATAAATTTAACGCCGGTCTAGACTCAAAAGGGCTCAAAAGGGCCCCTTAGTTCCCAAGTCTTACAAAGGGGGATGCCATGCCCAACATGATCGTTTGCGTGAAACAGATAGCTGATCCAGAGGCGCCGGCGGGCAGTTTCAGGGTGGACGAAGCGGCAAGGAAGGTTATTCCCGCCTCCGGTGTATCGCAAGTGGTCAGCCCCTTTGACGAACAGGCGGTGGAGGCGGCGCTAAGGATAAAGGATGCTCAAGGCGGCAAGATCACCGTGCTCAGCCTGGGTAAGGACTTTGTTATGGATGTGATCAGGAAACCGATGGCCATGGGCGCTGACGAGCTGATCCTGCTTCAGGATCCAGCCTTTGAAGGTGCTGATAGTCGCTCCATAGCCTATGCCCTGGCCATGGCCATCAAGAAGATAGGGGAATATGACCTGATCTTCTGCGGAAGGCAAGCTGCGGACTGGGATGCCGGTCAGGTGGGCTCCGGCATCGCCGAGTTCCTGGGGATACCCAGCGTAACGGTGGCCAAGAAGGTGGAGCTTGTCGATGGCAATGTGAGGGTGGAGAGGGTGGTCACCGATGGCTATGAGGTGATCGAGGTTTCTCCACCCCTTTTGATCACGGTGAGCAACGAGCTCGGCGAGCCTCGGTATCCAAAGCTTAAAGGGATCATGGCAGCAGCGAGGAAGGAGGTGCCCACCTGGACCGCCGAGGATATTGGCGCTGAGCCCTCGAAGCTCGGTGCCGCCGGGGCGCGCATCAAGCTACTCAAGCTATTCATCCCCGTTCGCGAAGCAAAATGTGAAATCATCGAGGGCGAAAATCCTGAGGAGGCGGCAGCCAATCTGGCGCTGAAACTGAGAGAGGTTAAGTTAATATAATAGTGTTTCTATGGAGGTAACATCGATGGCTGAGAACAAAGGGGTGATGGTTTGTGGCGAGATTATCGAGGGGAAGCTGTCTTCCATCACTACGGAGTTGCTGGGCGGCGGAAGGGGGCTTGCCGATGCTTTAGGGGAGGAGCTCTCTTTAGTGTTAATGGGCAGCGGCGTTGGCCACCTGGCCAGCGAGGCTATCGCCTTTGGCGCAGACAAGGTCTTTGTCGTTGATGACCCCCTTCTTAAGGACTATCAGACCGATAGCTACGTGGCGGTCATGGAAAAGGTGGTTAAGCAGGTTTCGCCAAATATCCTTCTTTTGGGTCAGACGGCGATGGGGCGTGACCTGGCGCCCAGGCTGGCTTTCAGGCTGGACACGGCCGTATCCATGGACTGCGTGGAGCTCTCCATTGACCCTGAGTCAAAGCTCATGCTCCAGACGCGCCCCGTCTATGGCGGGAACGCCAGGGCGATTTACGCCTGCGAGGAAACCCGCCCCCAGATGGCTACGGTGAGGTCAAAGGCCATGGACCCGCTGGAAAGGGATGATTCCAGGAAGGGGGAGGTCGTCAGCATCGAGTCAGGGCTGGACCCATCCCTGATCAGGACCAAGGTTGTGGAGAAGGTGAAGGAGGAGGTGGCGGGGATTAAACTGGAGGATGCCGAGGTTGTGGTCACTGGCGGGCGAGGCATGGGCAGTGCTGAGGCCTTCCAGGAGCTGGAGGCGCTGGCCAAAGTCCTGGGAGCAGCTGTAGGGGCCACCAGGCCGCCCTGCGATAACGGTTGGGTGCCATCCTCTCTTCAGGTCGGGCTCACGGGGAAGATCGTCGGCCCCACCCTTTATATCGCCGTCGCCGTATCCGGCTCCAGCCAGCATATGGCGGGATGCTCTGGCTCCAAGAACATCATCGCCATAAACAAGGACGCCGAGGCCAATATATTCAAGGAGGCCCGCTTCGGGGTGGTCGGGGACTACAAGAAGGTGCTCCCGGCCTTCACCGCGAAGGTGAAGGAGCTCCTCGGCGGCTGAGATAATAAAACGCGAAAACACCGCCTAGCTAAGGAAGCCGGGCGGTGTTTTTTGTCCCCCTTCTTTAAGGACGCCCTTTGCTACTCCTTCTCCCTCTCGGCGATGATCCGCTGTGCAGTGTGGGGCGGCACCTCCTCGTAATGGCTGAACTCCATGCGGTAGCGTCCCCTCCCCTGCGTCATCGAGCGCAGGTCTATGGCGTAGCGCTGGACCTCGGCAAGGGGCGCCTGGGCCTCAATGATGTTAAGTCCATCCTGGGGGCTCATCCCCAGCACCTTGGCCCGCTTGCTATTGAGGTCGCCGATAACATCGCCGGTGAGCCCCTCGGGCACGGTGATTCTCATATTCATTATCGGCTCCAACAAGACAGGTTGCCCCTGGGAGAGCCCCTTCCTTGTAGCATGGGCTCCAGCGATCTTAAAGGCGATGTCAGAGGAGTCCACGGAGTGATAGGTGCCATCGTAGAGCGTTACCTTTATGTCAACAACAGGGTACTTTGCCAATATCCCTTCGTTTAGGGCCTCATGAACACCCTTCTCTACGGCGGGGATGTAGTTCTTAGGCACCGCGCCACCCACCACCCTTTTGCCAAACTCACAGCCCGCCCCTCTAGGTAATGGTTCTAACTCCAGAAAGACATGCCCATATTGGCCATGGCCCCCCGTTTGCTTCTTATGCTTATACTCCGCCTTTGTCGAGATGGCAATGGTCTCCTTATAGGGGACCTTGGGCGTCTCCATCCTCACATCGACGCCGAACTTGCGCAGCATCTTTTCGGCAGCCACCTCAAGCTGGGCTTCACCCATACCGGAGAGGATGGTCTCCAGGGTGTCTGGCTCCCGACGCACCTGAAGGGAGGGGTCCTCCTCGGTGAGCCTTGCTAGGGCTGATCCCATTTTATCCAGGTCTGCCTTCGTCTTGGGGTGGACGGCAAGGCTAAAGACGGGCGTAGGAGATTCCATAGAGGGCAAGCTCAGAGGATGGTCTCGACCACAGAGGGTGTCTCCGCTGCTTGTCTCAGCTAGCTTGGCCACAGCCCCAATATCACCAGCGATCAGGTGAGGCACGGGCTCCTGAGCCTTGCCCCTGAGCACATAGAGTTGCCCAATTCGTTCCGCCCGATTTTTGGTGCTATTCCACACCGTGGAATCGCTATAGATGGTGCCCGAATAGACCCGAAAGTAGCTAAGCCTGCCCACATAGGGGTCGGCGCTGGTCTTAAACACCAGAGCAGCCAAGGGAGCGGTGGGGTTGAGATCGATGGTTTCCTCCTCCTTTGAAAGAGGGTTTATTGCTGAGAGCTGGTCACGATCTTTGGGGGAGGGCAGGTAATCACAGATAGCGTCCAGCAATCTGGTGATGCCCAGGTTCTGTAACGCGGAGCCCACTAAAATGGGGACAACCTGCCCGCCAAGGGTCGCCGCTCGCAGCCCTTGGCAGATCTCCTCCTCGGTGAGCTCCTCCCCCTCCAGATATTTGGCAATGAGGTTATCGTCTGTCTCGGCAACAGCCTCCACCAGCTTCTCCCGAAACTCCTCAGCCTGGCCCCTCAGGGAATCGGGTACCTCCCCCTCCTGCCACTGCGGACCCATGTAGGCTTTCATTTTGGTGAGATCGACCACACCCTGAAAATCCTCCTCGGAGCCGATAGGCAGCTCTATGGGGAGGCACCTCTTGCCGAAATTGGCCCAAAGCTCCTCCAAAGTCTTAAAGAAATCGGCATTCTCCCGATCGATCTTGTTGACAAAGATGAGGCGGGGGATTTTTTGTTCCTCGACATAGCCCCAAACCAACTGGGTACCCACCTCAACGCCGGAGGCAGCACATAGAACAATGACCGCTCCATCGGCGATGTGCACCGCAGCCTTTGCCTCAGTGACAAAGTCGGCATAACCTGGGGTATCGATAGTGTTCACCTTGAACCCCTTCCAATCACAGGGAAGCATTGAAAGGTAAATGCTGATCTTTCGCTTTACCTCCTCTGGGTCGTAGTCTGAGGTGGTATTCCCGTGGTCCACCTTGCCGAGACGGGTGATCGCCCCCGAGTTGAAGAGCATCGCCTCGGAGAGCGAGGTCTTCCCCGCCCCGCTATGGGAAAGCAGAACAACGTTGCGCATCTGCTCCATGCCATAGTGCATAAACTATCCCCCCTTCCTCTCTCCTCGGCGCAGCCCATTATAACCTTTTTCAGGGCACCGTGGCAATGCTCCTTTTGGTGTTGCTTGGGCCATGGTTAGGTGCTATAATCGGCAAGTCTGCCGCTTAGGGGGAGAGAATGAAGCTAAGCCGCGAAGAAGTAAAGCACATCGCCCTCCTTGCCCGGTTGGGTCTCTCCGAGGAGGAGATGGAGAGATTCAGGGGACAGCTTTCCAATATCCTGGAGAACTTCGAGGTTTTGAAGCAGGTAGATACCAGCGATGTTCCGCCCACGGCATATCCGATATCTCTGGAGAATGTGGTCCGAGAGGACGAGGCAGCTCCCTCCTTTACCCAAAGCGAGATCCTGGCTAACGCTCCCCGCCAGGAGGAGGGCTGTTTCAGGGTGAGGGCGGTGCTGGAGTAATAAATGGGGGTCAAGAATGGATCGGTCTCTTTTTGAGCAGCTCGATAAGTACCTATTTAATCCCAGCTCTGTGGCTGTGGTCGGCGCATCCGACATGCCCGGTAAATGGGGATTCAACATCATCAACCGCCTCCTGGAGACAAAAGACGAGAGAAAGATCTATGCCATAAATGACAAGAGGCCCGAGGTGCATGGGTTAAAGACCTACAAAACGGTGCGCGATGTGCCCGATGCGGTGGATTTTGCGGTCATCGCCATCCCCTTCACCGATGTTCCCACGGTTATGGAGGATTGCGTCGCCAAGGGGGTTAAAGCTGGGCTCATCGTCTCCGCTGGGCTGGGAGAGACCGGGGAAGAGGGGGCGAAACTGGAGCAGGAGATGGTGGCCATCGCCAGGAAGGGGGGAATGCGCTTCGCCGGACCGAACTGTATGGGGCATCTCAACACAGGGGTAAATTTTTACACCACGGCCTTTTTTGAGCCTGTAAAAAGAGGGAATCTAGGGATCGTGGCCCAAAGTGGGGGCTTTGCCGGACATATTATGCACTGCGGGATGGAGATGGGGGTAGGATTCAGCAAGGTCATCTCCAGTGGCAATGAGGCCGACCTTCACCTTGAAGACTACATCGAGTATCTGGCTCAGGACCCGGAGACTAAGGTTATTGGCGCCTATGTGGAGGGATTTAGAGAGGGGAGACGCTTCCTGGAGATCGCTAGAGAGACCACAAGGAAGAAGCCTATCATTGTTATGAAGGTGGGCAGAACAAGCGCGGGGGCAAAGGCAGCAAGGTCGCATACCGGCGCCCTTTCAGGCTCCGATATCATCTCCGATGTGGCCCTTAAGCAAGCGGGGGTGATCAGGGTGGATGAGATCGAGGAGCTCTTCGACATCGCCGCCGCCCTCCTCCGTCAACCCCTGCCCAAGGGGAGAAGGATAGGGATATTGACCGGAGGGGGAGGTCATGGCGTGGTCGCCACCGACGCCTGCGCAAGGCTGGGGCTGGAAATAGCTGACCTATCGAAAAGCACTATCGAGAAATTGGATCAGGTTCTGCCACCGCGCTGGCCCCACGCCAACCCCGTGGACACAGTGGCTGTCCCCTTCGTCACCTATCCCTGCCTCTGGCCCATCATGGAGGATGAGAACGTTGACGCCGTCCTCGCCGTCGCTTCCATAGGGTCCTCGACCTGGTGGCGAAAAGCGGGCTACCTCCCCATCGCAATGCCCTCCCACTTGAGGGATGAGGCGATGAGATGGATGGACTTGATCGAGGCCGAAGAGATAGAGAATCTGGACATCGCCATAGAGCGCATGGAGCAACATCAGAAGCCGATCATCATTACCGGCATGATGATGACCCCCGAACTTAAAGACGCAGCAGTATTTAAGAAGCTGGAAGAAATTGGGCTCTTGGTTTATCCCACCCCGGAGAGAGCGGCGAAGGCCCTCGCCCACCTCTGCTGGTATAGCGAATACCTTCGCCAGACCGGTTCATTGGAGTAAGAGGTTGAACCTCTATAACCTGACCATTCATCAGGCTCATCAGCTACTCAAGAGCAAAGAGGTCTCCTCTGTGGAGCTAACTAAGGCGGTGCTAAAGCGTATCGCTGAGGCTGAGGAGAAGGTTCGCGCCCTTGTCACCGTGACCGAGGAGATCGCTCTCCTCCAGGCAGAGCAAGCAGATCAGCGGATTCGTGCCGGCGATTTTACCCCCCTTACCGGTGTCCCCGCAGTGATCAAGGACAATATGTGCACCAAGGGGATTCGCACCACCTGCTCCTCAAGGATGCTGGAGAACTTTGTCCCACCTTACGATGCTACGGTGGTGGAGTGGCTCAAGGACGCCGGATTGGTGATGGTGGGAAAGGGGAATATGGATGAGTTCGCCATGGGCTCCTCCAATGAGCACTCGGCTTTTGCTATCACCCCAAATCCCTGGGACCTAAGCCGCGTCCCCGGTGGCTCAAGTGGGGGGCCAGCGGTAGGGGTCGCCGTTGGCGAGGCGATCTATGCCCTCGGCTCAGACACCGGAGGGAGCATCCGCCAGCCGGCGGGATTCTGCAATATCGTTGGCTTTAAACCCACCTATGGCAGGGTCTCAAGATACGGCCTGGTGGCCTTCGCCAGCTCCCTGGACCAGATCGGGCCGATGACCAAGGATGTTGCCGACTCGGCCCTGGTCATGAATTTCATCGCCGGCTACGACCCCAGGGATTCCACCTCGGTAAATTATCCCGTTCCCGACTACACAAAATCGCTCATCCCCGATCTCAATGGGCTTCGCCTCGGCGTTCCCAAGGAATACTTCGTCGAGGGGATGCAAGAAGGAGTCGAGGAGGTGATGCGCACCGCTATCGCCAAGCTTGAGGAGCTGGGGGCAACGGTGGACTGGGAGGTCTCGCTGCCCCATACAGAATATGCCCTCGCCGCATACTATCTCATCGCCCCCTCCGAGGCTATGGCCAATCTCGCTCGCTACGATGGGGTGAAGTATGGCTTCTCCTATGAGGGCGAGAGCATGTGGGACGCTATGGAGAGGACCAGGCAGCTCGGCTTTGGTCCCGAGGTGAAGCGGCGCATCATCCTGGGCACCTATGCCCTGTCCGCCGGCTACTACGATGCCTATTACCTCAAGGCGCAGAAGGTGCGCACCCTGATCCGGAGGGAGTTCGCAGATGCCTTTGAGAGGTACGATGCCCTGATCACCCCCACCTCGCCCACGGTCCCCTTCAAGATCGGGGAGAAGGTGGATGACCCCCTCCAGATGTATTTGAGCGATGTCTGCACCCTTCCCATAAATATCGCCGGCATCCCCGGTCTCTCCGTTCCCGCCGGCTTTGCCGACGGGCTCCCGGTGGGGATGCAGATTCTGGGCAAGCCCTTCTCCGAGGAGACGCTTCTTCGCATCGGCTTCGCCTACGAGCAGCAGACGCGCTGGGGGGAGAGGAGACCGGAGATATAATGGAGGATGAGCCAATCCAAGTCACCTGCTACTCCGGTCGCACCTACGCCGACCGCCCGGCCTCGTTCGTGTGGCAAGGCAGGAGGTATGAGGTGAAGGAGGTCGAAAG